>CAYLQF010000009.1:0-19191 GCA_964385735.1 uncultured Ruminococcus sp.
TAAAAACCAAAGGGACAAGGCTTTCGGTGTCAATGTTTTATGTGAGGGCGACCCGCTTGAAATTTATACGGATGTCGGCGGAGAGGTGATTTTTAAAAAATATTCTCCTGTGGGAGAGCTTTCCTCCTTTGCAGCCGAATATGCCGATGCTCTTACCTCCGGCACGGGACTTGGAGTTATAATTTGTGATAGGGAGCGCTGTATAGCCTCGGGCGGCATATCGAAAAGGGAAACGGCGGATAAGCGAATAACCGCTGCTCTTGAAGAGCTTATTGAGGGTCGTAAAACTGTGCGCTTTGAAAAGGAAACCGGTATTTTGGCTCTGGAGGGAATGGAAAATCGAATTTGTGCGGTTGTTCCCGTTATTGCTGCCGGCGATGTTGTCGGAGCTGTGGCCTTGCTTGAGAGCCCTCGGGCAGATACCGCAGAGGCGGCAGATATAAAGCTTGCCGAAGTTGCCGCAGGCTTTTTGGCAAGGCAAATGGAGTAAATAAAAAGCAAAAGGCGGTTGCACCCGTCGGACAAGGGTCGGGTGCAGTGCCTACTGTTAGCAATTAAAATAGGCGGTGCATTAAAAATGAAATACATACTTGCTTCCGCTTCTCCTCGAAGAAGCGAATTGTTGAAGCTTATAACAAGCGATTTTACGGTTGCTTGCTCGGGTGTTGATGAAAGCACTCCCCGAGATATAAAGCCGGAGCTTATTCCCGAATATCTTGCGGTAAGGAAAGCAAAAGCGGTTGCACGGGATATGCCTGAGGCTGTGGTTATCGGGGCAGATACGGCGGTTTTTATAAACGGCAGAATTCTCGGCAAGCCTATTGATGCCGAGGAGGCTGCAAAAATGCTTTTGGAGCTTTCGGGCAAAACGCACGAGGTGATAACCGGCTGTGCCGTATGCCGAGGAGAGAGCTGCACCTCGTTTAGCAGCGTGACAAGGGTTACTTTTTTTGACTTTGACCGTAAAGCTGCGGAGGACTACATAAAAACCGGTGAGCCTATGGATAAAGCCGGAGCATACGGTATACAGGGCAAGGGAGCCCTGCTTGTTAAGAAGATAGAGGGCGATTACTTCAGCGTTGTCGGGCTTCCGGTAGCCCGCCTTGCGAATGCTTTAAAAGGAATAGAGGAAAAATGGAAATAAAACCTATAGCTTATATACATAACGGATTTAAGGAAAAGTTCGGTATACCAAGGCAAAGCGGCAGAGCAAGCGGTGTTGCCTCGACAATTATATTTGAACCGGAGTTCAGAGATATAAACGCTCTAAGCGGAATAGAAGGCTTTTCGCATATTTGGCTTTTGTTTGATTTTTCGCTTGCTCATAGGGAGGACTGGTCTCCGACGGTTCGTCCTCCCAGACTTGGTGGCAACAAAAGGGTCGGCGTTTTTGCAAGCCGATCACCGTTTCGACCCAATAATATAGGTCTTTCTGTTGTTAAGCTTATTGAAATCAAGCAAACGGCGGAGTACGGAGCCTGTCTGTCCGTTTCGGGAGCGGATTTGCTTGACGGTACTCCGATTTACGATATAAAGCCCTATATCCCCTATGCGGATTGCATACCCGATGCCACGGAGGGCTATACCGGCTTTACCAAGAATTATCGGCTTGCCGTTGATTTCCCGAGCGAGCTTCTGTCAAGGCTTCCAGCAGAGGAGCGGGAGGCTATTACTCAGTGCCTTGCCGAGGACCCGAGACCCTCGTATCAAAACGACCCTGAGCGGATTTATACTATGCGCTACGGGCGCTTCGAAATATCTTTCAGGGTTTGTGATAACACTGCTTTTGTCACAGATGCTTTCCCTATTGCCGATTTTGAATAGCTATGCCTTGCTTTCGTTTTGATTATTGACAATGCATACAAAAACAAAAAAGAGATTTATCTGATTGATAAATCTCTTTTTAAAAGTGTCGGCACCTACTTATTTTCCCAGGCAGCTGCCCGCCAAGTATCTTCAGCGCAAGTGAGCTTAACTTCCGTGTTCGGAATGGGAACGGGTGGACCCTCACCGCAATCAACACCGACTTGTTGTCTGTTGTGACAACGATGCTATTATATCACTGTAGCAACAGATTGTCAAGCTTTTTTTGAATTTTTTAAAAAATTTTTTAACGAAATTTTTTAATTTCTTTTCAAAGCGACAAAAACCGCTCTTTCGCAGTCCCGACTTACAGGCTCGAAGGTCATATCCTTATAAATGCCGACCGTTTCAAGTCCGGCCCTTGTAAGCATAGCCTTGATAGCCTCAAGAGGGTAAGACCGTTCTTCTATAAGCTGTGTGCTTCGTTTATAAACACCGTTTTCCTTTATAAAGAAATCGAGCTTAATTTCGGTTATTTCGTCCTCCTCAAAGTAGCTGTTTTGCCAAACGCAGTAAATATCGCCGCTTTCGATAACAAAGGTGTTATCTGCGAGAACCTCTCGGTGCTTGTAGGGCGTGTTTACATCAAAAATAAAGGGACAATTCGGCTCAAGAAAAAGCGAAACCTTATTAAAAGCCTCTTGAAGCTCTGCGGGATCGGTTATATGATTTATACTGTCAAGACAGCATATTGCACCGTCAACAGTTCCGTAAAGGTCGAGCTCGGCTGCGTTTTGGCACAGATACAGAACCTCCGCTCCACAGCGGTCGGAGCGCTTTTTTGCACAATCGAGCATATCGGGGGAAATATCCACCCCTATAACGCCGATATTTTTTGCCGCAAGCCGTATTGCAAAGCTTCCCGTTCCGCAGCAAAGGTCAAGCAGAAGAGACGGCTTTTTGCCGAGTTCTTCAAATATTTTGCAAATATATTCGGTTCTGCCGTCATAATCGGCATCGCTCATCAGGATATCATAAACTCCCGAAAACGCATCATACATATAGCTTTAAACCTTCTTAATCGCTCGCTTTAAGCCCTTGCTCATAGCTCGGCTTACCCTGCTTACGGTAGCGGAGCTTGCGCCGGTTGCGGCAACGATTTCACTGTATGGCTTGCCCTCGCTCAGCAGCATAGCAACCGCAAAACGCTGTGCCATGGTTTCAACCTCTTTTTCTGTGCAGATATCACCGAAAAAGTCAATACATTCCTTTTCGTTTTCAAGGCTTAAAATCGCCCTGAAAAAACGCTCTTTAACCTCTTTTTTCATTATCAGCTGCGCTCTTTGATTTCCTTTGTTATTTTAGAAACAAACTCCTCAAGAGGCATATTAACGGTTTCGTCGGTACTGCGGTAACGAACGGAAACGGTTTTGCTTTCGATTTCCTTAGCTCCGATTATAAGCATATAGGGGACCCTGTCTACCTGACGGGCCTCTCTTATCTTATATCCGATTTTTTCATTGCGATCGTCAAGAACGCTGCGAACTCCCGCCTTTAGAAGGGTGGAGTGTAGCTCTCTTGCGTAGGAATCGTCAAGACCAGGGAGTGTGAGCACCTTAACCTGCATCGGAGCAAGCCATACGGGGAATTTTCCGGCAAAATGCTCGGTCAAAATTCCTATAAAACGCTCTATTGAGCCGTAGCAAACACGGTGAATCATAATAGGTCGTTTTGCCGTACCGTCGGCATCGATGTATTCGAGGCCGAAATTGAGCGGCATTTGGAAATCGAGCTGAATAGTGCCGCACTGCCATGTTCTGCCGATACTGTCCCTCAAATGGAAGTCTATCTTAGGACCGTAAAATGCACCGTCACCCTCGTTTATTATGTACGGAAGACCTATTTTTTCAAGCGCCGCCTTAAGACCCTCTGTTGCCGCATTCCAATCCTCATCACTTCCCATACTGTCCTCGGGGCGGGTGGAAAGCTCAACAAAGTATTCAAAGCCGAATTTGGAGTAAACATCATTTATAAGACCTACAACGCCTATAATCTCGTCGGTTATCTGGTCGGGGCGCATAAAGATATGCGCATCGTCCTGAGCGAAGCAACGAACTCTGAACAGACCGTGAAGCGCACCCTTAAGCTCGTGACGGTGAACTATACCGAGCTCTCCGACTCTGAGCGGAAGCTCTCTGTAGCTGTGCGGCTTTGAACGGTAAACCATAACGCCGCCGGGGCAGTTCATCGGCTTTATGCAGTAATCCTCGTCATCGATAAGGGTTGCATACATATTGTCCTTATAATGGTCCCAATGTCCGCTTGTTTCCCAAAGCCGTCGGTTCATTATAAGCGGAGTTGAAACCTCAACATAGCCTGCCTTTGTATGAATTTCACGCCAATAATCTATAAGGGCATTTTTTAGCAGCATACCGTTAGGCAGGAAGAACGGAAAGCCGGGACCCTCCTCGCAAAGCATAAACAACTCCATCTCTTTGCCTATCCTGCGGTGGTCTCTGCGCTCGGCCTCCTCCATAAGCTTAATATAGTCGTCAAGCTCTGCCTGAGTGCGGAAGGCGATACCGTTTATTCGGGTGAGCATCTTATTGTCCTTATCGTTTTTCCAGTATGCTCCCGACTGACGGGTTATTTTAAAGGCCTTGAGAGCCTTTGTATAGCAAAGGTGAGGTCCGGTACACATATCTATGTACTCACCCTGCTGATAAAAGCTTATAACAGCATCCTCGTCAAGGTCGCCTATATGCTCAACCTTGTATTTGGCATTTCTCTCCTCCATAAGCTTAACGGCTTCATCTCTCGGAAGAATAAACGGCTTTATGGGCAGATTTTCCTTAACTATTTTGCGCATTTCGGCTTCTATAGCGGCAAGATCGTCATCGGTAAGCTTTCTGTCTCCTAAGTCGACATCGTAATAAAAGCCCTTTTCGGTTGCGGGGCCGTAACCGAAATCAGCTTCGGGATAAAGTCTCTTTATCGCCTGAGCCATTATATGCGCCGCCGTATGGCGAATGACCTCAAGCTCCTCGCTTTCTGGGCATTCGGCAACTGTTCCGTCCTTATAAATAATCTTCATTTTAAACTTCCCTTTCCGGTTTGCGATTAAAGTAATTATATAATATGCTGTCTGTTTTGTCAATCGGAGTTACTAAGCGGTCTCGCCTTGACCGAAAAATTCTCCATACCATACAAGGAAGGTATAAACCGTCCATATTTTTCGGCTTACATCGGCCTTGCCGCTTCTGTGGGTATCGAGCAGCTTGACTAATTTATCCGTGTTGAAATATTTTTCTGCGGCCTCGCTTTTAAAAGCGGTCTTTACCCTGTTATAATATTCGTCCTGCTTGAGCCATACCCTGATAGGAACGGGGAAGCCTAATTTGTCCTTATCGGCGGTACGCCTCGGCAGGGTTTTTTCCGCCGCCTTTCTGAGGGCAAGCTTGGTCGTTTTGGTGTTGACCCTGCAATCGAGCGGAATTGTCTGCGCAAGCTTCATAACATTTCTGTCAAGGAAGGGTACTCTAAGCTCAAGCGAGTTTGCCATACTTGTTTTGTCTGCCTTTAAGAGAATATCACCCATAAGCCACATATTTATATCGAGATATTGCATTTTGGTGATATCGTCCTTATCGCTTACCTCGTTATAGAATTTTTTGCACAGCTGCTCGGGTGAGCAGGTATTTCTTGCCGCTTCGCTCTTTAACAGACCGTTTCTTTCCTTAAGCGAAAATATGCTTGCATTTCCTATAAAGCGCTCTTCTATTGTTTTTCCACGCCTTACAAGATAGTTTATACCGTGCTTTTGCGGCAAATGAGAGCAGATTTTGCTTATAAATCTGCGAATAGAGAACGGAAGTGAATCGTAGGCGGTAACGGTTATCGGCTCCTGATAAATTCTGTAGCCGCCGAAGAGCTCATCTGCACCCTCTCCCGACATTACAACCTTAACATATTTCGAGGCAAGCTTGCTTACGAAATAAAGCGCAATTGCGGCGGGGTCTGCAAGAGGCTCGTCCATATGATACTGTATTTTTGCGAAATTTCCCCAATATTCCTCGGGTGTTATAACCTTTGAGATGTTCTCAACCCTTATTGTGTCGGCGAAAGCCTTTGCGAAATGAATTTCGTTATATCTGTCTCCGTCGGGGCTTTCAAAGCCTACCGTAAAGGTTTTATCAACCTGAGCGGCTTCGGCAATATAGCTTGAATCTATGCCCGAGGACAAAAACGAGCCAACCTCAACATCGGCTATTTTATGTGCCTTTACCGATTCTCTTACCGCTTCATCGGTTTTATCGGCAAAATATTCAAGCACACCCTGTGTTTCGTCAAACTGCAGCCTGAAATAGCGGTTTTTTACCATAATACCGTTTTTATAAGTAAAGCTGTGTGCGGGAGGAAGCTTGAAAACGCCCTTGAAAAAGGTTTCCTCGGTGGGAGAATATTGAAAGGAAAGATAATGTGCAAGGGCTTCCTCGTTTAATTCCTTTTTAAAATCGGGATGGTCGAGAAATGCCTTTATTTCGGAGCCGTATATAAAGCTTCCGTTAGATTCGGTATAGTAAAAGGGCTTTATTCCGAACATATCTCTTGCACCGAAAATCGAGCCGTCTGTTCTGTTATAGATAACAAAGGCGAACATACCTCTTAATTTTTCAACAAGCTCCTCGCCCCATTGCTCATAGCCGTGGAGCAAAACCTCGCTGTCGGCGTGGCTTTTGAAAATATGGCCCTGCTTTAAAAGCTCCTCCTTAAGCTCGGGATAATTGTATATCTCGCCGTTAAAGGTCAGCACTAAGGTTTTGTCCTCGTTGAGCATCGGCTGGTCGCCGTCCTCAAGACCGATTATGCTCAGCCTGCGAAAGCCCATTGCTATTTCATTGCAAATGAATTTGCCCTCGGAATCGGGGCCACGATGAACTATTCGGTTCATCATTTTTTCAAGCGTTGTGCCATTATCCTTTATTCTGTTTGTAAAGCCTACAAATCCGCACATATATTTTTACTCCTTCTCAGGCAATGGAAAGTTTAAAAGCCTATAAGACTTATTATACACTAAAAAATCCCGTTTGTCTTTATTTTTTTTAAAATTAAATTGCATAGCGTTCCGGTAAGCGTTCCCGAAAAGGCGGCGCAAAAAAGCAACAGGGGAAAATAGTAAAGTGCTCCCTTGCCTACAACAATTACCGCAACCGCCGTTTGAACGGTGTTGTGGATTACCGCCGATATAATACTTATTCCTACGGCGGAAAATCCTTTAACCTTAGTTAAGACACAGGCACAGGAAAGGGAGATAATTCCTGCGGGCAACGAAAACATAAGGCTTGCAGCCGAGCCGAATATAAGGGCGCAAAGCAGTATTCTTATAAAATTAACCGCAAGTGCACCGGAGCGGTCCTTAGTTAAAACCAGCAGAAGGCAAACCGAATTTGCAAGACCTATTTTAACTCCCGGTGCAATAAAATCAAGCGGAAGCAGGCTTTCAAGATATCCCACTGCCGTGCATACGGCGCAGAAAATACCGAGCAAGCATATCCGCCTTACTTTATTTCGATTACCACCCGATTTGGCAGACATACCACGCTTTCCCCCGCTTTACTTATTTTTTTATGATGAACACATATCTGATTTTTACAGCTTGCCTTTTCCATATAAGCAAGGCCACCCTTTATAATGACCGTATTGCCCTCAAGCTCAACGGTTTTATCCTGCCTTAGGTCACCGCAATAAACGGCTTCGTTGTTTTGACTTACCGTTACCGTTTTACCGCTGTCCCTTGAAAACGGTAATATAAAAAACAAAGCTGCGGATAAGGCTATAACCGCAAGCAGGGCAATTATATCTGCTTTTTTCATAACTGCGTACCTTATTAAATGAGTGAAATTACCGCAGCAAGGTTGCCTCGCCTTGCACCGGCGCTACGGTGCGAAAACATAAGGTCGCTGTTGCAGCAGGTGCAGATATCGCTGATTTCGAGGTTTTCCTCCGAAATGCCGGCATTTTGCAGTATTCGTTTGTTGGCGAGTCGTAAATCAAGCATAAAATGCTCCGGCGAGGAGGGGGTTAAAACGCCGCTTAAGGAAATCGGAAGCCTTTTGAATTCCTCGTATACAGGCAAATCAACCTCGTAGCAGCAGGGGCCTATACAAGGTCCTATGGCGGCGATAATGTCTTTGGGGTCGGAGCCGAATTCCTCCTGCATTTTCCTAACCGTAACCGCACCTATTTGCTTTACGGTTCCCCGCCATCCCGAATGAGAGGCAGCTATAACCTTTTTTACGGGGTCGCAGAAGAGCAAGGGGGTACAGTCGGCATACTGCGTTACAAGGGCAACGCCGCTTTCGGCTGTTATAAGACCGTCAATATCCTCAAAGGGCTGCCGTGTAAGACCTATACCGCAATGCGAACGGTTTACTGTTTTAACATTGCTTGTGTGCGTTTGCCTTGAAAAGACAAGCTCGGACATATCAAGCTCAAGTGCAGAGCAAAAGCGCCTGTAGTTTTCAAGCACGCAGGCCCTGTCATCATCCCTGTCGAAGCTCATATTCATAGTTGAAAAGCATCCGCCGCTTGCGCCGCCGAGCTTTGTTGTAAAGCCGCAACGCACAAGACCGGTTGAATTAAGCTTCGGAAAGGTTATATAGGTAACGCCGTTTTTAACCGCTACCGGAGTTATCTTGCTTTTCAGATTCAAATCGTTTCCGCCTTTTCGTGGGTTATTTCTCTGCATATACCGTCTAAATTCATAAGCATTTCCCGCTTGTACTCTTCACCTAAATCTTTTCCAAGCGCAGTAAGTGCCTCTTTCATAAGGGGCGGCCGATGCTCGGGAGAGTGAGAATCGGTTGCAACGAAGGAAATATAGCCCTTTTTGATGAGCTTATGAGCTGTTTTTTTAAACGGTGGTCTTATAAGAGAGGAGGCGTTAAGCTGGGCATAGCAGCAGCCCGATTCAAGCAGCCTTAAAACACGCTTAAAGCCCCTTTCCCTGTGATATCGCTCTATATGAGCGAAAATGGGGGTAAGACCGAGATTGTAATAAATGTTTTTAATATCATCGATCATCGCTTCGGAAATATCATTCTCGGGAAGCTCTAAAATAAGATACTCGGAGCCGTTTAGGGTAAGCCTTCGTATACCGTCACTTCTGCTGATGCCTTTAAAATAAAACACTTCGCTTCCGATATATATATTAGGCAGCGCCATACCGGCAATTTCCGCATTAAGTGCAGCCATTGCCGCATTTATGCTGCTTATATGCTCGTCAAGGTCCTGATGTGAAGCAATAAAGTGCGGGGTTGCCACAACATCGGTTATGCCCTGCTCCTTCATCATTTCAAGTAACCTTACAGAGGCTTCGATATCTCTTGCGCCATCGTCAACACAAGGGAGAATGTGCGAATGTATATCTATGAGCTTCATTTGTTTTCACAGCCTTTTTAATAAAAAAACCGTCTCCCTTTAGGCGACGGTTTTTAAAATTGTTATTTTGCGCTCTTTTTGTTTGCCGCCGAATAAACATTTTTTCGGTGATTTGCGTAGCCGCCGTAATGCTTATCGTAACCGTATTTGTAATATCTGTTGTAATACTGACTGCGATACGAATATTTGCGGTAAATATATTTGCCCTGCGATTTCGGGTTTGCGCCGTTCATAATGGCGCCTAAAATTTTGACCTTTGCGAATTCAGCCGATGCAAGGGCACGCTTTATTGTGTAGTTCGGGGTGAAGCCGTCTCTCAAAACGAAGGCGAAGCCGTCTGTATTCGGGGCTATGACAAGTGCATCCGAGACAACATTGAGGGGCGGAGTATCAATGATAATATAATCATAAAGCTCCCTGAGCTTTCCGATAAGGTTTGAAAATTTTTTAGAGCCGAGCATTTCCGAAGGATTGGGAGGAATTTGACCGGAGGTGAGAATGTGAAGTCTGTCACTGAGCTTCTTTACTGCTTCCTCAAAGTCGCACATTCCGGCAAGAACATTTGAAAGGCCCTTGTCGTTTTCGACATGCAGCTTTTTATGAACCGAGGAGCGGCGCAAATCCGCATCGATAATCAGTATTCTGTCCTCAAGCTGAGAAAAGGCAACGGCAAGGTTTACCGCCGTTGTTGACTTACCCTCTTCGGCGTTCGAGCTTGTTATGGCAATAACATTGCCCTTATCGCTCTTTTCAAGTAAAAAGCAGAGATTGCTCCTAATGCTTTTATAAGCCTCTACAACGGCAAACGGCGCAGCTCTCCGCTGAGTGACCTGCTGCTCGCTCTGTGCCGAGGAGGACAGGGTCGTTTCGGAGCCTCTTGCTCTGTAGGAGGTTATAGTATCATCGTTTTCGAAATCGGGAACCGAGCCCAAAAGCGGAAGACTGTATTTAGATATAAATTCATCCTCGCCTCTTATGGATTGATTGAGCGAGTCTGCAATAAAGGCTATAACAAATGCCACTACAGCGCCGATAATACCGGAAATACCGGTTACGGTAAGGGTTCTGGGATAAACCTTGGAAAAGCCTGTTGAGGTTGAAACAACCGTTGCTTTAACTGAGGGTATGAAATCGAGAACATAGCTACAGGAAAGCTTTGCAAATTCGTTTGCGAGCTTTTGCGCTTGTGCACCGTCTCCTGCTTTAACGGTTATATCTATAAACAGATTGTTGGTATCTCTTCTTTCTACCGTTATCATGCTTTTAAGGGTACTATAAGTATAATCGCCGCCGAGGGTATCGGCAAGCTCCATATACGCATCGGGAGTTTTAAGTATTTCGATGATCGTATTTGCAAGAGCCAACGAAGCGCTTATATCGGTTGATTTTACCGTATCTCCGCTTGAAGACTGATCGCTGTTTGACTGATCGACGATAGCGCCGTTTGTAACCAAAATCGATGCTGTTGCCGTATACCGAGGCTCTGCCGCAAACTGGCAATAGCAAAATGCCGCCGCCGCAAAAACCACCATAGCGGTTATAAGTGCCCAAATTCTTTTCCATGCAAGCCCAAGCAGGTAAATTAAAGAAATATCTCCCATTATTAACCTCTTCTCTTAAACTGATCTAATTTATAATACCACTTAAGGAACTGCTTTTCAAGTCTTTTTTTAGTCTTTTAAGACTTTCTGCGATCTCTCCGTAATTTTGATAGGCGTTTCGGTACACCTCTATCACACCGTCACCGCAAAAGCCCTTATTACAGGCGTAGCCGATAAATTTTGCAAAGTTAAAGCTTCCGTTTCCGGGGAGCAGACAGTCGTTTTCCGTGGCATTATCACTTAAATGCAAATGCTTTACCGAGTCTCCCGCAATATCCATAATTTCATATGGGGAGCTCATCGCCCGTATACTTTGTTTAATATCAAGACAAAAAGCGGCGTTTTTACCGAGAATATTCTTCATTTCTTTTATAAATGCCGGCTCTCCCGCTCTGAAATTAACGACATTTTCCTGCAAAACAACCGCTCCGCTCTCTGCCGCAGCCTCGGAGACCTTATAAAACCTTTCGCAATATTCCTCGGTAGTTAAAATACCGTTAGGCTTACCGCCGTGCATTATTATATATTTTGCCTTAAGCATAGCGGCTATTTCACCGTAGCGCTTATATATATCTATGCCCTCTTTAAGCCTTCTGCCGTATGCGGAATATATCATAAAAGAATCCGCAAAGCTCATGGTAGGATGAACCGAGGTTATAAAAATGCCGTAACAGTCCTGTATTTTAATGAGCTGCTTTATAAATTCATCCTCAAGCTCGCAGGAGGCATTGAAGAATACCTCAGCTGTTTTTGCTCCGGCCTCTCCCACCTTAATCAGAGCTTTTTCGGTTTCGAGCGGATAGTAGCAGGCTGTTGAAATACCGAGCCTCATGCTTTTCCCCTCTTTTCCGCCTCGGGTGTTATATAAAGTGTTTTGTTGTTGGTGTATATAACCATACCCGCCCTTGCACCCGAGGGCTTTTTTACATACTTTACATATGTATAGTCAACCGGAACCTTAGAGGAGCTTGCCGCCTTTGAATTTTCCGCTGCAAGCGTTGCCGCTCTTACAAGAGTTTCCTCGCTAACCGGCTTTCCGCCGCAGGTAACGATAACATGAGAGCCGTGAATATCCTTTGCGTGGAACCAAAGGTCGTTTTTAGCGGCAAGCTTTAAGGTTATATAATCGTTCTGTGTATTGTTCTTGCCTGTTATTATTCTGTAGCCCTCGCTGCTTGCTTCCTCTCTTAGCGTAGGCGCTTTCGCTTTTTTATGGGATGTCTGCCTGCCGCAGCGGATATAACCGGAGTCCTTAAGCTCCTCCTTTATTTCGGCTATATCCGCAGAGCCTTCGCAACGGGAAAGCTCGTATAAAACCGAGCTTAAATATTCGATTTCTTCACGGTCGCTTTCTATAAGCCCTGTCAGCGTTTGTGCGGCGGTACAGCTTTTTTTGTAATCCTTAAAGTATTTTGCGGCATTTTTGGCTGCGCTCAGTGCAGGGTCGAGAGGAACGGTTATCGGCGCCAAATTTTCATCGTAGAAATTAGTAAGCCTTGCGTTTTCGGCGCCCGAGGGTATAAGGTGAAGATTAGCCTTTATAAGCTCGCCGTTTATTCTGAGCGTCTCCCTGTTTTTCGAACGCTCAAGCTCCTGCCTTCGCATAGCCTGACGGCGCTCTGCCCTTGAAATAAGGTTGCTTAAAAGCTTTGTTAGATCGCTTGAAAGCTTTTTAATTTTTGCCGCCTGCTCCCGCTCGTGATAAAAGGCGTCCAGCAGCTCGCTGAAGGAGGGATACTCTCGGGAGGCATAACAGCTTCCGTACTGCCTTATCGGCATATAGGAAAGCTCTGCGGGAGTGCCGTCCTCCTTTATGAGCATAAAGGGGATTTCGGTTTTTTTGATTTCGGAAAGAAGCTTTGAAAGCGAGGTCCTTGAGGCGCTTGAGCACAGGGCGTCCGTGCTTCCGGTCAGTCTGTAGGCGATTTCTCTTGCAATAAGCGGAGAAATGCCTCCGATACCGTCGGTTAAAGCCTTTGAAAGGGGCTTATCACCGTCGGTTAAAACGGCTGCGGCAATATCGTCTGCCGAGGCGGTGCTTATATCCGCCTTTTGCTGAGCCTCGGGGTAGATATATTCAGCCCCGGGCTGAAGCATTCGCTTATCAAGAGAAATATCCGAGCGGTGCAGGGCGTCTATAATATTTCCCTTGCCGTTTACAAGTATTATGTTACTTTGGCTTCCTATCATTTCGCAGATGATTTTCGGATTTATTCGGTCGCCTAATTCATCGGTTGCTTCAAAGGTTATCTCAATAAGCCTTTCGAAGCCTCTTTGCGATACCGAAATTATCTTAGCTGCGGAAAAATACTTTCTTGCAAGCATACAAAACATCGGCGGTGTTTGCGGATTTTCCGATTTATATGCCGTAAAATGAACCCTTGCCGCTCCCTGCCTTGCGGATATCGAAAGCCATTTCGTAAAGCCTTTTTTTCTGAGCAAAAATACCAGCTCGTCGGCAGACGGCTGGTAAAGCTTGTCTATATGACAGTCTGCGGCGCAGGAAAGCTCTTTTGTTAATTTTGAAATAAAAAGTCCGTCAAGCGCCATAGTGCTGCTCCTATCAGGTGTTAAGTATTTTAAGAATATCGGCGGCGGCTTTTTTGTATTTTTCCGCCGAAGAGCGGTTTGCCGATGCAAGCTCGTTGCCGCATTTAAGGCATATATCGGCCTGCTTTTTTATGTATGCCCGATTATCATCGTCGCAGGGAGAGAGAATACCTATCCGTTCCCTTACAAAATCAATTTCATAGGGAGCGCAAAAGCGACATTTCATAACCGAATAGATTTTTCCGCTGTCGAAAACCGCCTTTTCCGCCTCAACCGCAAAGCCCTCCTCTGCAAGATATCTGCGAAGAGAGTCGGCTGCGGTCATCGGCTGTAAAATAAGTGTTATCTCACTATCCTTGATATAATCGCAGCAGGACAAAATTCCGCTTATAACATCGCCGCCCATACCGGCGATTATAACCGTATCCGCCTCTTCTCTCGAAATGCTCGAAAGACCGTTGCAAAGAACGGTCTTAACTGAGTCTGCTCCGAGCTTTTTCAGATTTTTTTCGGCATTTGCAAGGGGCATACGCCTTATATCGGCGGCGGTTACATTTTCGGAAATTCCGCTTAAATAGAGATAAGCCGAAAGATATCCGTGATCGCACCCTATATCGCATACACTTTTGCCCCTCGGTACAAACGAGGCTATGAGAGAGAGTCGGTCACTTAGCTTTTTCGGCATTATTTATTTTCGAAATGAGCGTTTAACCTTTTAACAAGCTCATCGCAATCGGTTCCGTGAACCTCGCAGGCCTGCTCAATGCTTTCGCCTCTTGAGGCAGGGCAGCCAAGGCAGTGCATACCTATTGCAAAAAAGTATTCCGCACAGCCGGAATCCATATCGAGAACATCGCCTATAAGCATATCCTTTGTGATTTTCATAATAATATCTCCTTTTTTAAAACAGCTTCGGGTCGGCTTTAACATCGGTTCTTGCATGATTATAGAACTTTCTGTTATCAAGCGCCCATATTTTTGATGTAAAATCCTCGTCCCTTGCCGAAGCAAGGCTTTCCTTTATTTCGTAAAGTCTTGCGTCCATAAGGTCAAGCTCACTTAAAACCTCGGCTTCAAGAAGCATAGGCCTTACGGCGGCACCGAACTCCGGCTCGCCGTGGTGTGAAAGAAGCATATGCTCCGTCAAAACTGCGGTTTTACGGCTTATACTGAGCTTTTCGGCATATTTTTCTATTTTATTTGCTCCCATAACCAAATGACCTATAAGATTACCCTCAACCGAATAGCCCTCTGCAATACCGCTTTCTCCGACGACAAATTCTTCAAGCTTAGATATGTCGTGAAGCATAGCGCCCGCCAAAAGCAGCTCACGATCTATAAAGGGGTAAATGTCGCAAACGCTCTGTGCAAGCCTTACTATTGAAAGGGTGTGCATTAAAAGTCCGCCTCTAACGGCATGGTGAAGCCTGAAGGCCGCAGGCCAGTAAAGCAATGCCGTGCGATTATCCTCATAAATTGCGGTTACAAGCCTTTTGAGCTCCTCATCCTTAAAGCTGCTTGCAAGGCCGATTATTTCGCTGTACATATCCTCGGAAGAATAGGAGACGGACCTTACAAGCTCCTCTATAAGTATATTATCTTCGGGAATAGCCGTTCTTATTCGGTCGATTCTCAGCTGATCGCTTCCGTTATACTGCAAAAGCGAGCCTCTTACCTTAACTATATCGTTAGGCTTGTATTCGCCGTGCTCAATAGGGTCGTAGCGCCAGAGCTTGGCATTTACCTCACCGTCCTTATCCGAAAGGGTGAGGTCGAGGTACGAGTCTCCCTTTGAGGAGCTTTTTTTCTCAACGGTCTTTACAAGGCAAAAGCCTTCAACCCTTCCCGAGTTGTCAAGAGGTGTGAAATTCATAGGGCTTTATTCCTTTACTATTATATTTTCTCTTGCCGGACCGTTGCTTACCATAGTTATATTAAAGCCTATTTCCTTTTCGATAAATTCTATATATTTACGGCAGTTTTCCGGAAGAGCGGAATACTTTGTTATTCCCGATATGTCGCATTTCCAGCCGGGAAGCGTAACCAAAACGGGCTTTGCCCTTTCAAGAAGTCCGGTAACGGGGAAATCCTTTATTACTTCTCCGTCTATTTCGTAGCCGGTGCAGACCTTTATTTCGTCAAGATAGCCGAGAGCGTCAACAACGGTAAGAACGGCGTGGGTCGTACCCTGAACCTCGCAGCCGTAGCGGGTCGCCACACAGTCGAACCAGCCCATTCTTCTGGGCCTGCCGGTTGTTGCGCCGTATTCGCCGCCGTCGCCGCCGTGGTCACGCAGAGCCTGCGCCTCGTCTCCGAAAATTTCGCTTACGAAGGCTCCTGCTCCTACAGCCGAGGAGTACGCCTTTATAACGGTGTAAATTTCCTTTATGGCATAGGGCGGAACACCCGCTCCCACGGCGCCGTAGCCGGCTATTGTGTTAGAGGAGGTAACCATGGGATAAATGCCGTGATCGGTATCCTTAAGGGTTCCGAGCTGACCCTCTAAAAGAACGGTTTTTCCGGCCTTGTCCGCCTCGTAAACCAGCTTTCTTACATCGCCGACAAAGGGAGCAAGCTTTTCCTTCCATTGCATCATCCTGTTGAATACCTCGCCAACCGAAAGAGGTGTTTTATGATAAAGCTTTTCGATAAGTATGTTCTTAACCTCAAGCACCCTTTCAAGCTTTTCTCTCAGAGCCTTTTCGTCAAAGAGCTCGCAAACCTGAAAGCCTATCTTTGCGTATTTATCGGAATAAAACGGAGCTATACCCGACTTTGTGGAGCCGAAGCTTGCCTTGCCGAGCCTTTCCTCCTCGTAAACATCAAGGAGAATATGGTAAGGCATAACCATCTGGCAGCGCTCGGATATCATAAGCCTCGGAGCGGGTACTCCCTTGCTTACAACCTCGTTGTACTCCTTGATAAGCTTATCCGCATCAAGCGCAACGCCGTTTCCGATGCAATTTATTACACCCTCGTTAAAAACGCCCGAGGGAAGAGTGTGCAGAGCAAATTTGCCGTATTTGTTCTTAATTGTGTGACCGGCGTTGGCTCCACCCTGAAATCTGACAACTATATCGGCATTCTGAGCAAGCATATCGGTTATCTTGCCCTTACCCTCGTCTCCCCAGTTAGCGCCTACAACAGCCTTTACCATAAATCAAGGACCCCAATCTAAAAAATAAATTTAATAAAACTATTATATTATATTATCTCTTTTAATTCAAGAGATTTATTTTACATATCCGATATATCTTGTAAAAAGCTGAAAAGTGTGGTAAAATCATAGCAATAATTTGTCCGGAGGATTTTAAAATGATTAAGAAGTATTTAAACCGCCTGTTTATTGACGGACTTTCCGGTATGGCTTACGGATTGTTTTCAACCCTTATTATCGGAACCATTATCTGTCAGATAGGCAAGCTTGTGGGAGATAACACGGTAGGTACATATATTACCGCTATCGGAGGCATAGCAAAAACCGTAACGGGAGCCGGAATAGGAATAGGCGTTGCCTGTAAGCTTAAGGCCTCCCCTCTTACAACGGTTGCCGCAGCGGTTGCCGGCTTTGCCGGAGCATTTCCCACTATTGCGACCGAGAGCTTTAAGCTCGGCACTCCCGGTGAGCCGCTCGGTGCATTTATAGGCGCATATGTTGCGATTGAAATCGGCGTTCTTGTTTCGGGAAGAACCAAGGTGGATATAATAGTTACTCCCTTTTGCTGCGTTGTTGCCGGCTGTGCGGCTGCATACCTTGTCGGGCCGTATATTTCATATGCAATGCATTGGCTCGGAGAGCTTGTAAACATAAATGTCGAAAAAAGTCCGATTTTGGGAGGTATGGCGGTTTCGGTTTTAATGGGAATGATACTTACGCTGCCTATTTCCTCTGCGGCAATAGGTATATCGATGGGTATTTCCGGTCTTGCCGCAGGAGCGGCTACGGTGGGCTGCTGCTGCAATATGATAGGCTTTGCGGTTATAAGCTACAGGGAAAACAAGGTCGGAGGCCTTATATCACAGGGGCTCGGAACATCTATGCTTCAGGTGCCTAATATTGTTCGTCATCCCGTAATTTGGCTTCCTGCTATTATTTCAAGTGCGATTTTGGGACCTGTTTCCTCGGCGGTGCTTAAAATGGTAAGCAATCCGTCGGGCTCGGGTATGGGTACCTCCGGTCTTGTCGGGCAGTTTATGTGTTATGATACAATGGTAGCGGCAGGCACCTCTCCCGCCATAACCCTGATTGAAATATTCGCCATGCATTTTGTTCTTCCGGCTGTTTTATGTCTCGGAATATCGGAAATTATGCGTAAGGCAGGCCTTATCAAGCCTAATTATTTAAAGCTTGAGGCAACCTCCCGTGCGTAAAAAGGAAATGGCTTTAAGGGCTGTTGAGGCTCTTGAAGAGCTTTATCCCGAGGCTCTTTGTTCACTCAAAACAGAAAACGCCTATGAGCTTTTAGTCGCAACACGGCTTTCGGCACAGTGCACCGACGAGAGGGTAAATAAGGTAACTCCTGCGCTGTTTGCCCGATACCCTTCGCCGGAGGCTCTTTCGAGCGCCGAGCCCTGCGAGGTTGAGGAGCTTATAAAATCCTGCGGTCTTTATAAAACAAAGGCAAGGGATTTGATAGGTATGGCGAAGAAGCTTTGCGAGGATTTCGGCGGCAGGGTACCCGACGATATGGATAAGCTTCTTTCTCTACCTGGAGTGGGCAGAAAAACCGCAAACCTTGTGCTCGGTGATGCTTACGGCTATCCGGCGGTTGTTGCGGATACTCATTTTATAAGGCTTTCCAACCGCTTGGGGCTGGTAAAAACCAAGGACCCCGCAGCTGTTGAAAAAGAGATGAGAGGGCTTTTGCCCGCCGAGGGCTCAAACGCATTTTGTCACAGAGCGGTTCTGTTCGGCAGGGATATTTGTACCGCAAGGAGGGCCTATTGCGAAAAATGTCCGCTTTCAACGCTTTGCCCCTCTGCGTTCAAGCTCGGTAAAAGGGATAAAAAACAATGAAAAAATTTATAAGAACAAGGGCTCTTTTGGGGGAGGACGGTCTTGAAAGGCTCGCAAGCTCAACCATTGCCGTTTTCGGCATAGGAGGAGTCGGGTCGTATGCGGCAGAGTCGCTCATAAGAAGCGGAGTTAAAACCGTATATATATATGATAACGATACCGTTTCCGAAAGCAATATAAACCGCCAGCTTATAGCGGATGAGAGCACTGTAGGTAAGGATAAGGTTACCGCAGCAAGGGAGCGGTATTTGAAAATCAATCCCGATGCCGATATAGTTGCCGAAAAGCTGCTTGTAACACCCCGTAGCATAATCCCCTTTGAAAAATTCGATTTTATTATAGATGCCGTAGATAATGTTACGGCAAAGCTTTTTCTTGCCGAAAACGCAGTGGGCTTAGGAATTCCCATAATAAGCGTTATGGGAACGGGGAACAAAATATATCCCGAAAGGCTTAGGATAAGCTCTATCGAGGAAACCAGCTGCTGCCCTCTTTGCAGAGTTATGCGCTCACAGCTTAAAAAAAGAGGAATAAAGGGACTTAAGGTTGTATGGTCCGATGAAAAGCCCATAAAGCCAAGCACAGCCGAGGAGGCTCGCATAACAGGCAGACCTTCACCCTCAAGCTGTGCCTTTGTCCCGGGGGCGGCAGGTCTTATCGCTGCGGCGTATGCCGTAAGAACGCTTGCGGGAGAGCCCCGTGAAAAGAAAAAATAATGTAAATCGTCCGAATGCACCTTAAAGCTCGGTGCTTTTCGGGCGTTTTTTGCTTTTAAGCCGA
>CAYLQF010000009.1:19291-26202 GCA_964385735.1 uncultured Ruminococcus sp.
ACATAATAGGTATTAAGGTGCGTGAAATTATGGCAAAACCCGAAATTTCAAGGATTACTCCTTACGAGGGCGGAGAAACCGTTCAAATCTTCTGTGAAAATGCAGATAAAAAATCAAAGGTGTATTGGTGGCGTCCTCTTGACGGTGAAAATAAGGAAGTCGAGAGCATAGGTCGGCCGGAGAGTGCCGCTCTGCCGGAGCTTCCTCCCGAAGGCGCAAGGCAATTCAAGGTTTACGATGCTGTTGATAATGTTATTTATGTTACTTATGATAATGTCCCCGGAGGCACCGGCTGCTTTTGGGTCGAAAACAGCGACGGTTTTTCAAAGCCCTTCGTTGCAAATGCTCCCGAAATATGGTTTAAGTCGGTAAACGAAGCCTATAGAGGCAGCGCTGTTGCTGTTTACGGTGATAAATTCTGGAATAACAGATTTAAAAGAATAGGGCTTAAAAATAAGCAAACAGGCGAATTTTCGGTTATTGAGCCGACTCATACAAAATCTACGATGTATGCCTATAACGCATATAGGCACCGCACCTTTTTTGCAGTTCCCGATACCGCACAGGACGGGGAGTACGAAATATATGTCCATAACGGCACAGGCTCGCAGTACGGCTGGTCAAATGCCGTCAGCCTTACGGTTAAGAACGAGCTTACCTTGACCGATTATTACCGCACCTTATGGAATAGGGAGACTATAAATTCCGTTCCTATGCCGAAGGCGGCAAGAATTGCGGTTGAGCCGGATATTATGGGCGCTTATGTCGATGTAACAGATAAGCTGCAAGCTGCTATAGACAGCGTATATGAAAACGGCGGCGGAGCCGTTATTCTCGGTGCCGGTATTTACGCTATTTCCAGAACTCTTACCCTAAAGCCGGGTGTTGTGCTTCAGGGTGCGGGCAAGGGTGCAACCACCGTACGCAGCGTTTACGGCAGCGATTTCTCCACCGATTGGAGCGATGTTTACTTTGCGGAACGCAAATCGGGCGGTATGCACTGGGCTGTTGATTGGAAGCCTCATTGGGATAAGCTTGAAAACAGGGTCTTTGTTCGCATTTATGACGATGCCGGAATATCCGATATGCGTTTTGAGCTCGGAAACGGCGTTAATATGGGTGTTTTAGTCGGTACCAACGAGAGATACGGAATCGTTCACGGTGCATTTTTAAATAATGTTTGCGTTGACGGAAGCGGTATGAATGTTTATATTGACGGTCGCTTCGGTCAGCTAAGCGCAGGCATAGTGAGCGTTTCAAGCACAAGGGAGCTTACCCTCTTCAGAAGCGAATTTTCCGCTATTTGTCCGATTTATGCACTTCCTGCCGATAATAAAGGCGCCAAAATGATAGAAAATATTTTCCGCTGCTGTCCTATGCAGAAGGATGAGTCGTATATCTGCGGCTTCTCGGAGTCAATTTTCGAGGAAAACAAATTCTTAGACGGCAGGCGTTCCTTTATGGCTCAGGAAAACTTTGCCGATAACTGGATTTATCAAAATCGCAGCGAGGGTGTAAGCCGAGGCAGCAACGCCAACGAGGTTTATATGTCGGAATACGGCGAGTCCGATTGGAGCGGTTATGCAGCCGAAATAGGAAGCGATTATATAAGGGCGGATTTCGACGATACCGGCGTACAAAACGGCGAATATGCTTGGGTAGACAGATCCGGTGTTGTCAGAAAGCCGGAGGACCTTGAGGAATATCCGAGATTTATTGTAATTTTAAAGGGCAGAGGCTTCGGTCAGTATAGGTCGATTACGAAATTCGAGGGTGACAAGGCGTTTATTGACAGACCTTGGACGGTTATGCCGGACGAAACCACAGCCTTCACAATAGTAAGAGGCACACACCATGTTCTTTGGGTGGATAACAATTCCGCCTTCTGTAACAGCCATTCACAGTTTATATGGAATTGCGGAATAGAGAATATAATCGAGGGTCACGAAATAATATCCTCGGGCGGTATAAGGCTATATGCAAATAGCTACTATCAGAAGAACAAAAGCACCTGTGTGCTCGCCTTTAACCGCATAACACACTGCGACATAAGCGGAAGCGGGAACGGAATATGGCTCGGTACGGACGGCTACAGGATATCCGACAGAGCCGATTATATAAGGTATACCGGCGGAGGCTGCTTCGGCAACTCGGTTCGCCAGTGCGCTCTTGACGGTTCCGCTCATATGCATTATGAGAAAAATCAGGGACTCTTCAAAACCAACGACGGCAGAATAGAAATAAAGAAGAGCGTAGGCATCGATGTGGGCGGAGCCTTTAACACCTTATGCAATAATCTTATAGGCGGCTATAAAACCGCTGTTGAAATCAGCGATGCGGCAAAGGGAAATTGCCTTGAAAACAATTCCTATTTCGACTGCGAGGCAGTAGTAAGCGGAAAGGCCGCTCCCACGGGCTGTGATGTTAAATTCCAGCACACATATCGTTTTTAAATAACGGGCGATAATCTGTTCGGTGCTAAGTCGCCGAACAGATTATGCATATAAAAATCCATAAAACAAAGAATAGGAGAATTCGGCAAATGAATTGCAAAGCGGTCATTTTCGATCTTGACGGTGTTATCGTCTGCACAGACGAGTGTCATTATAAGGCGTGGAAAAAAATGGCGGATGAGGAGAGCATTTTTTTCGACAGAAAAATAAACGAAAGGCTTAGGGGCGTAAGCCGTATGGCAAGCCTTGATATAGTGCTTGAAAGGGCAACCAGAAGTTACAGCGAGGCTGAAAAGGAGGCTCTTGCGGCAAGAAAAAACGACTATTATAAGGAATATATAAAAACCCTTAACAGCGGTGATATATTAGCGGGTGTTATGGAATTTTTCGAGCTTTTAAGAGCAAAAGGAATAAAGCTTGCAATAGGCTCCTCAAGCAAAAACACACCTGCGATTTTGGAAAATATAGGGCTCAGTAATTTTTTCGATGCCGTTGCAGACGGTAATCAGATAACCAATTCAAAGCCCGACCCGGAGGTATTTTTACTTGCCGCAAGGCTTCTCGGCGTTGACCCGAGGGACTGTATGGTAGTTGAGGATGCCGATGCGGGAGTTGAAGCCGCACTTGCGGGCTCAATGTCGGTTTTGGGTGTCGGCTCTGCCGCCTCAAATAAGAAGGCAACCTATACAGCCCGTGATATTAAAGAATATCTTGACAGAATAAGATGAGGTGCCGAGGATGACGAATACGGTCTTAAGGGAAGAAAAATTTTCAAAGGAAAAAATAGAGCTTAACGGCAGCCGCTATCTTATAGGCAACGGCTTTATGGGCTACAGGGGCACTCTTGATGAATTCAGGGCGGCTCAGCTTACTGCCTGCAATATGGCAGGGCTTTTCGATAAAAACGGCGATTTATGGAGAGAATCGGTAAACGCACCGAATATTCTTTATACAACCGTTTTTGCAAACGGCAGCGAGATAAGCACTCTTACAAGCGAGCCTGTTGAGCACAGTCAGTCGATTGACATTGCCTGCGGTCTTCATTCGAGGAAAAGCGTTTTTGCGGCTTTGGGCGCAAATGTAAGTGTTTGCTCGGAGCGCTTTTTAAGCATGGCAGACGAAAACATCTGCGCACTTAAATATACGGTTTCGTCGGACAGGGATATAAGTCTGACGGTTAAAACAGGTATAGACACCGATATATGGAGCATAAACGGAAATCACTTAAACCTTCTTGAGAGCTCAAACGAGGGCGGAGTCACCTCCCTTTCATATACCACCGTTCAAAATAAAATTCCGCTTAAGGTCTTCGAGAAAACAGACGGCTTTGACTTTGCCGGTGAAGCAAACGGAATATATATAAACGAAAAAACGGTAAGCCTTAAAGCAAACGAGCCCTTTGTATTTACCAAAATCGGCGGAATTTATTGGGGCGAGGGAGCCGAGAACGCAAAAGAGCGTTTTGAGAAAGCCTCCTTAAAGGCTTACGATACGCTGCTTGGCGAGCATAAGGCTGTTTGGGATGAGATATGGTACAACAGCGATGTTGTGATAGAGGGAGACCGAGAGGCTCAGCTTGCGATGCGCTACAGCATCTATCAGCTGTCCTCCATAGTGCCCCGCCATACCGACCGTTGCGGAATTCCCGCAAGAGGTCTTTCGGGGCAGGTTTATAAGGGTGCTTCTTTCTGGGATACCGAAATGTTTATGCAGCCTTTCTTTTCGTTTACCGATCCCGCCTTGTCGAAAAATCTTACAAGATACCGTATAAATACCATAGCCGGTGCAGAGCGTAAGGCGGCGGAATACGGCTACGAGGGGGCGTTTTACGCTTGGGAAAGCCAAGAAACAGGCGACGATGCCTGCACCCTCTTCAATATAACCGATGTGTTTACAAAAAGGCCGCTTCGAACCTATTTCAGAGACAAGCAAATTCATGTAAGCGCCGATATGGTTTACGGCTTGTGGGAATATCTTAGGGTAACCGGCGATTGGCAGCTTCTTCTTTCGGGCGGTATTGAGCTTATTTACAAGTGCGTTCGCTTCTTTTATACCTACAGCTATTTTAAGACAACAAAGAACAGATATGAGCTTTTGGATGTTGTCGGTCCCGATGAGTATCACGAGCGAGTAAACAATAATGCCTTTACAAACAGAATGGTAAAATATGCCGCAGATACCCTTTTAAAGGCATTGGATAAGGTAAAGGAGCTTGACAGTGCAGGCTATGATAGCTTCGTTTTTGCAAACGATATTTCGTGGGTAGAGGACTTTGCACAAAGGCTTTATGTTCCCGCTCCCGACGAAAACGGAATTATCGAGCAGTTTGACGGTTATATGAGCCTTGAGGATATCGGGCTTGACGAGATAAAGAAAAGAGTTATCATACCCAATGAATATTGGGGCTGCGGTCACGGTCTTGCCACAACCACAAGGATACTCAAGCAGGCGGATATCGTTATGATGCTTAATGTTTTCAGGGCGGAGTATGATAAGGCTGTTAAAAAGGCAAATTGGGAGTTTTACGAGCCTTATACCGAGCACGGCTCCTCCCTCTCGGCCTGTGCATACGCAATCGTGGCTGCCGAGATAGGCTATACCGAGTGGGCTTATAAATACTTTATGAAAACCGTAACGGTTGACCTTACGGGGGCTACAAGGCAGTATTTGGGCTCGCTTTACATAGGCGGAACACATCCTGCCGCAAACGGCGGCTCATGGAACACGGCGGTATTCGGCTTCGGCGGAGTAAGCTATACAGACGATGCTCTTGATATTTCTCCCCGCCTGCCGGAAAATTGGTCGGGCCTTGAGTTTAAGCTGCTCTACAGAGGGGTAAGGCTTACAGTTAAAGCCGATAAGAACGGAACCTCGGTTATTGCCGACGGCAATACCGATAATATAAGCGTAACCGTAAACAAGATTCCCTATAAATTTTAAAGTCAGGAGAGTTTTTTATGAAAAAGGTACTGTCTTTGCTAATGGCCCTTGCACTCATTTTCTGCTTTGCCGGATGCGGTGATAAGGAAGAGAGCAAGAGCAGCAAAAAAACTGAGAGCAAGGCATCCACAGCGAGCAAGAGTGAAGATTCGGAGGTTTATGATACTATGGAGCTTAAGCTACAATATGACGATTATTATGAGCTTGAGGGCGCCGATACGGTAAAATCCTCCGATACCAATGTAATAAAGGTAACAAATAATACGCTTCACGCTGTAGGAGCCTCGGAAAGCCCCGTCGATGTTACCGTAACCGATGCAAGCGGCGAAAAAAAGGTGTATAAGGTAACCGTTTCCAAGGCTAAGCTGAATATAGCCGTTATTGCGGGGCAATCAAATGCTTCGGGTGAAACAACCGGTGTTCCCGATACGGCGGCGAAGTATACCTCGGCAGTCTGCAAGCAGGGAACCGCTTATATATGGGGAGCAAATTCCATACCCACGGCTCTCGGTGGTGCAGGCAGCTATGACGGCTTCAGAAGCGCCTATGCCGCAGAGTGGTATGAGCAGTCCCTAAAGGCGGGCGACCCTCAGAAAACGGTAATAGTTTTCGCAAACGATTATACCGCAACCCCGGGTGAAAAAATAAACGACTGGATAACCGGCAGCACCGAAAAGGCAAGCCTTAAGAAAACCGCAGATATGCTTAATGCCTGCTATTCGTATTACGAAAGCGGCGAAGGCAGCAAGAATTTCGAAATAGTCGGTTGCGGTATGTATTGGCTTCAGGGCGAGAGCGACAGCAGTAACACCTTTACATATTATTACGGAAAATTTAACGAGCTTTGGTCGCAGCTTAAGACCGCAACCTCAAGCAGGCTTAAATATTGCGGCTTTATGAGAGTAAGGGCTTCGGGTAAGAACGATTACGGTCTTGACCTCGGCGGTCCGGTTCTCGCACAGTATAAGCTTGCAAACGATTTTGACGATATTTATATGGCAAGCACCGTTACCGAATGCATTACGGGAGCAACCAATAAAGAAACCACTACGATAGATGTTTCGAACTATAATATATTCGGCGAATCCCAATATTCCTCGATAATAAGCGATAACATTTTAACCGAGATAAGGGGCAATATTTACGGCGGTCTGCATTACAGCCGCTTGGGCTATAATATAATAGGTGCCGATGCGGCATATAATATGTACCGTGCGCTTTATTCCCCTGCCGATGCCGCAACCCTTGTAAATCAAAACGGTACTGTAGTTTCGACTGTTTCCTTCGGCTCAACCGTAAAGGTTTCGGCAAGCGCACTTGCTTCAAGCCTTTATATTTACAAAAGCGCCGGCAGTAACGGCAGCAAGGCTTCGCTTAAAATCGTTTCCGGCGGAGCCGATATAACGGCGTCGGCATACAATTCGGGGACCTGTTTAATAAAGGGCAGCGATGTAGCTGTGGCGGGCACTCAGATAATATTGACCGACGGCTCAAAATCCGCTGTTTTCGAAATTTCTT
>CAYLQF010000010.1:0-25323 GCA_964385735.1 uncultured Ruminococcus sp.
GCTACGCCCCCCGCCGCGACAAAAAGCTCTCATTCGACGAGGGCGTTGATTCCTATGTGCCTTACGCCGGTAAGCTTAAGGATAATGTGGAGCTTTCGTTAAGCAAGGTGCGCTCAACTATGTGTAATTGCGGAGCACTTAATCTTTCGGAGCTCAGAGAAAAAGCAAAGCTTACACTTGTATCGGCAACAAGCATAATCGAGGGCGGTGCCCACGATGTTATTCAAAAAGAGACAAGCATGGGAAGCATAAAATAATTAACCGTTTGTCCTGTTGACAATATTTAATATTTATCTCCGATAAACCGTAAAAGAGTGCGTAAGAAGTGAATTTCACTGCTTACGCACTCTTGCTTTATAGAACAATTATATTTTCTTCTTAAGGACAAGACTTCAAAAAAGCTGCGTTAAGCAAACAGGTTATTAGTCTTCGTCATCCTGCTTATCGGTTTCGTTTAAAGTCTCCACGCCGATTTTTTCAATTCGTTTTTCATCCGATTTGAGAACTGTTATTTGTAAATTGTTATATTTAAACGAATCACCGGGCTCGACCTCACCGTCAAGCATAGTAGTTACCCAACCGCCGACTGTCGCACTATCGTCCTCAAAGGTATCGTCATCCTCGATATCAATATCGAATTCATCGAAAAAGTCGTATATTCGCATATCAGCGTCAGCTTCAAAATGAGTATCATCAATACAGATAAATTCTCTGTCGATATCATCGGTTTCATCCCAGATTTCACCGACTAATTGCTCAAGAACATCCTCCATAGTAAGAATACCCAAGGTTCCGCCGTATTCATCTAATACCACGACCATATGAAGCTTTGAATTACGCATTTTTTCAAGAACATCCGGCAAGGGCATAGTTTTATGGACAAAGGTTACCGGCAAAAGCTGCTTGCGAATATTTACCCTATCAGTTTCAAGAAGCTGCTTATAAAATCTATTAAGATGCAAAATACCTATTATATTATCGGGCGTGTCCTGATAAATGGGAATACGGGAATATGTGCTGTTAAAAATCTTTTTAACATTGACCTCATACGGGTCATCAATATCAAGAGCTTCGATATCAACTCTCGGTGTTATAATCTCGTAAGCCAAAACATTATCAAAGTCAAGTGCGTTTTGAAGCAAATCGCAGCTATCCTCATCAAGCACACCTTCATCTTCGGCTATGTCGATAATATTCTCAAGGTCCTCCTCTGATACGGCATCGGTATCGGCTACGCTATTGCTCCACAATTTTGAAAGCAGCTTCACAAGCAGCATAAACAGCCAAGTAACCGGCTTGAAAATTACCGAGAGAGCATACATCGGTATAGCTATGGCAACCGAAAATTTATCGGCAAATCGCTTTGCTAACACCTTTGGTATTATTTCTCCGAAGGTAAGCACCAAAAGCGTCATCACAGCGGTTGCAACCCACGCATAGCCCTCACCGAGAAGCGATATAACAATTACGGTTGCAATTGCCGAGGCAGCACTGTTTGCAAGATTGTTTCCTATAAGTATTGCTCCGAGGGATGCTTCAAACTGAGTTGAAAGCTTAAAGGCAAGCCTTTTTGAAAGTGAGGCTTTTTCACCGTTTTTAGGCTTAATCCTCGCCGTATTCACACTTGAAAGAGCTATCTCGGTAGCAGAGAAAAAAGCAGAAGTAAGCAAAAGGAGCGGTATGGCACCGTAATTTGCAAAGCTACTCATCGGAGCCACCTCCGATATCGTCCTCGTCGTAAATTTCACCGACAAGCTCCTCTAATATATCTTCAACGGTAACTATGCCGAGTATCTCACCTGAATTATTTTTTATAAAAGCAAGATTTTGCTTATGATTACTCATATCCGAAAGTAAATCATCTATAGAAACATCACATTTTGAAAAATAAGGATAATCGATAACACTCGAAAGGACTATATTACCTCTTCTTTTAAGATAGGTTTTTATGAATTTTCTGATTTGAAGAATTCCTTTAACATTGCCTCTGCGATCAATAACGGGAATTCTCGAATGTGAGGATGCTTTTACAAGCTCGATTATATCCCGTGTTTTCATATTCATTGAAATTTTAACAACCTCGTTCCACGGCACAAGTATCTGTGCTACGGTTGCGTTGGAAAAGCGCAACGCCGATTTAACAAGCTTGCCTGTATCAACATCAAAATCATCTTCCTCGGATATACCCTCGACAAGCTCGTGAAATTCATCCTCTGTAACCGTGACCTCCTGTTGTGCCGACTTCTCAAAAGGCTTTGAAATGAACCTTGAAAGTCCGGTAAAAACCGCAGAAAGAGGTTTAAGAAGCTTCATAAGAAAAATTAACGGTCCGGAAGCTGCCATTGCAAACTTTTCATTGCAGGAGCGGGCATAACACTTCGGAAGCATCTCACCGAATATGAAAATCACAACCGTTGTGACAAGCGTTGCAAGCGAAACCGACATTTTTAATACATCGGTGGCAATAATAACAGCCAAGGAGGCGCAGCCTATATTAACTATATTATTGCCGATAAGAAGTACGGAAAGTGCTTCGTCGAATCTATCGAGAATATACAGAACCCTACCGGCCGATTTATTTCCTTTATCCTCAAGGCTCATCATATGAATTCTGTTAACCGAGGAAAGAGAAATTTCAGTGCCGGAAAAATAAGCGCTCAGAAAAACAAACACCAAATAGAGAATAATATTACTCCCCGGGTCATCCATAAATTAAACCACTCCTAAGCTGAAATTGAATTTTAATTAGCAAAATAATATATTTTTACAAAGCATCAATAAAAGACTCAATTTATTCAAGACGCTGCCGTTAATTACGAAGCAGAATTCTTGTAAGCTGCGCAAACCTCATGTGCCTCGCCTATCATCTTGATTTTGCCCTTTTCAAGCCATACACAATGCTTGCAAAGTCTTTCTATTTGCTCTATCGAATGAGAAACTATAATAACCGTTGTATCGTCCTTAAGCATAGAGTTTATGCGTTGCTCGCATTTTTGCTGAAACATAAAATCCCCTACTGCCAAAATTTCGTCAACAATAAGAATGTCGGGAGTTGTTACCGTGGCTATCGCAAATCCGATTCTCGCAACCATACCGGACGAATAATTCTTCATAGGAACATCGAGAAATTCCCGCATTTCGGAAAATTCAACTATATCATCAAATTTTTCATCCATAAATTTTTTTGAAAAGCCGAGCACCGAACCGTTAAGATATATATTTTCTCTTGCGGTAAGCTCCATATCAAAGCCTGCTCCGAGCTCAATAAGCGGAGCTATAATACCCTGCGTTTCAACCGTGCCCTTTGTAGGCTTTAATATGCCGGAAATAACCTTTAGGGTTGTACTTTTACCGCAACCGTTAAGTCCCACAATACCGAAAACATCGCCCTTTTTAATATCGAATGAGATATTATCAAGTGCTACAAAGTCTTCAAACATAAGCTGACGCTTCACAAGCTTTAAAAAATACTCTTTTAAGCTTTCAAGTCGTTCCTTGCTCATATTGAAGTGCATTTCGATATTTCTCAGTTCAACAGCATTTTCACTATTCAAAACATTTTCCTCCGATTTTTCGGGTATTATATATGAAGTATAAACTTATCCTGTGCTTTTTTAAATACCAATGAGCCCAAAAGCAGTGATACAAGAGATATCGCCATACAAATAAGATTTTCCCTAAGCCCCGGAATAGTACGATAAATTACGACATCTCTGAAATATTCAACATAGTGGGTCATAGGATTAGAGGTTACAACAGCCTTAATAATTCTTGAAAAGGTTGCCGATGCATCTATGTTATCAAAAATACTTATGGGATAAAGAATAGGTGTAAGATATATCCACATCGTTAAAAGAACACCGTAAAGATGAGAAACATCCCTGAAATATACCGTGACAGCACTCAAAAAGAAGCAAAGGCCTGCCGTAAACACAAAGCAGTAAAGGACCGGTATCGGGAAAAGAAGTGTGAAAAACGAAAACTGTGTATAATCCTGAATAAGTACAACCAAGGCAACGGCGATAAGAGAAAACAAAAAATTCACCAGAGAAAAAATGCATTTTTCAAGTGGAAAAATATATTTCGGAATGTATACCTTCTTAATAAGAGACGAGGCACCGAGTATTGAGCTTAAGGAATTGCTCGTTGCTTCGGAAAAAAATGTCCATAAAGCGGAGCCTACAATATAATATGAAGCAAAATTTTCCACACTTCCTACTCTGAGCAAAAGAGAAAATACCTGAGTTAAAACAATCATCGTAAGAAGCGGATTTAAGACACTCCATGCAACTCCGAGAAAGGAACGACGATATTTAATCTTAAAATCCTTTGAAACAAGATTTTTAAGAAGCGGAAGAAATTTTTTAAAATTGTATATTGCTATGTTAACAGAACTCTTAATAATCAATCCGAATCTCACCTCAAAAATACAATTGATGTAATTATAACACTTTATACCTTATATTGCAAGGAAAATTGCAAACAATAATGCGGGTGATACTAAAATGATTGCAGTAATAATGAGAACCGCCGTCATGTATGTGGCAGTAACAATAGCCATAAGACTTATGGGGAAAAGACAAATCGGTGATATGCAGCCTAACGAGCTCGTTGTAACTCTGCTGATTTCGGAAATAGCGGCAATACCTCTTCAGGATTCAGACCAGCCGGTTTTATACGGTCTTGCCGCAATTTTTGTTCTGGTAATTATCGAAATTATAATTTCCGTTCTTACAATGAAAAGCTTTTTTATAAGAAAAATTATGAGCGGAAAATCTGCTGTTATCATAAAAAACGGACAGGTTGACCAACAGGCCATGCGTGATGTAAGAATGACGGTTTTGGACCTTGTCGAGCTACTGAGAGGTCAAAATGTTTTCGATATATCGACGGTTGCATTCGCCGTACTCGAAGTAAACGGTGAACTGAGTGTTTTACTCAAAACAGAGGAGCAAGCAGTCAAGAATTCCGATTTGAAAATCAAAACAGAAAGCGAAGGTCTCGCATTACCTGTAGTGACAGACGGTAAGATTCTGTCCGAATCACTTAATTCTCTTGAGGTGACTCAAAATAACATCAATAGTATTCTTGAAAAGGAAAAGCTAAGAGTATCTGATGTTTTTCTTATGACGCTTGACAGATACGGAAACCGAGTAATAATTAAAAACGAGGAATCAAAATGAAAAGACTGCTACCAACTGCCCTTTTACTTGCTGCAATCTTAATTCTTGAAATATTGAGCAACCGCAGCGTAAACAAAATTTGTGCTTCAGCCGAGAAGCAGCTTGCGATATATTCGGAGCTTTCAAGCAATGGCGACTATACGAAAGCCAAAGAAAAGGCAAACGAAATAAACAAATACTGGGAAAAGAAATCAAGACTGCTTTCACTATATGTGAACCACGGATACATTGACGAGATTGCGCTGAATTTAAACAGATTAGCTGCTCCGTTAACTCCAGATAATACCGAGCAGGCTGAAAGTGCACTTGCAGATACAAAATATCTTCTCGGTCAAATACTAAACGAACAGCGTTTTTCAATCGAAAGCTTTTATTAAATATGCATTATATGCACGATATTTTGCATAATTTAATTCAAAAAGCTTTAAATTTCAGTCTCAAAAAGAAAGGACAATCGGCTAAATTTGTCGAATTTTTATGCAAACAGCAAAAAATCAGGGGGGTATTTTAACGATTGTTTGTATGATTTTTTATGCAAAAAAGCTTGACAATATGCATTGACCTTGATATAATTGTGACAACAACTACAAATGCTCGGCTAAACAGCCGGAAAAGAGGAAAAGAAAATGAAAAAAATTAAAAGCTTATTAGCTATTGCGCTTGCAAGCCTTATACTGCTCGCAATGGCTGCTTGCTCAAGCAGTAGCGTCACGGCAAAGGTCATCGATATTCAGCTTACAAGCGAGGAATATGCGTTTGCCGTAAATCCTAACGATACCGAGCTTCTTTCAAAGGTTAACGATTTTCTTAAGGAAGTTAAGTCAAACGGAAAATTCGATGAGGTTATAAATAACTACTTCGGTGACGGCACACCGGTTGAAATCGAATCCGCAACTGAGGACAGCTCAAAGGATCAGCTGATTGTTGTAACTGAGCCGGGATTTGAGCCCTTCGAATACACAAGCGGAAATAAATATGTGGGCATAGATATGGAATTAGCTAAGCTCCTTGCAGATTATCTTAACAAAGAGCTTGTTATTAAATCCATCGACTTTGATTCAATATTCAATACCCTTAATACAAATGGTGCAGATATCGGTATGGCCGGCATAACCGTTAATGAAGAAAGGGCTAAGCTCGTAAGCTTCAGTGATACCTACTACGAAGCCGCACAGAAGCTCATTGTTAAGAGCGATGACGATAAGTTTGATTCTTGCAAAACCAAGGAAGATGTTGAAAAGCTTTTGGACGGTCTTGACAAATCAGTCAAAATAGGCGTTCAGAGCGGTACAACCGGCAATTCATATGTTAAGGGCGACGACAGCTTCGGCTTTGACGGTCTTAAGGCTGAGGCAGTAGGCTATACAAACGGTTCACTTGCCGTAACAGCAATGTTAAACGGTGATGTTGATTATGTTATAATTGATGAGGCACCGGCTGACTGTATAACAAAAGCCGTAAACAAGCTAAGATAAATTAATTATCGGCGTATAACAAATAACCCCTACCCGAAAGGGTAAGGGTTTGTTTGTTAAATAAATTTAGCGCAAGGAGATACTATGGGCAATTTTTCACTTAAATGGGATGTGTTTGTAAAGTCCTTGATCGAGGGTGAGGGCTATAAGGATATTCTCACCGGACTTAAAAACACCGTTTTAATTGCAATTGTCGGTCTTATAATCGGTATAGTCATAGGAATGCTTATTGCCTCTATTGAGGTTATGCCGAAATACAAAGCTTTACCGAGAATTCTTGATAAAATATGTCAAGTGTATGTAGCCTTTTTCAGGGGCACACCTCTCGTTGTACAGCTTTTGGTCGGATATTATGTTTTAAGGCCCATGCTCGGTCTTTCAATTTCGGCGCTCTCATCCTGTATGATTATTTACGGTATGAACTCCGGAGCTTATGTTTCGGAAATAATGCGAGGCGGTATAAACTCTGTTGATCCTGGTCAAATGGAGGGCGGCAGAGCTGTCGGTTTAAGCTATTCCGCTACTATGTTCAAAATAGTAATACCGCAGGCCATTAAAAATATACTCCCCACCATCGGTAATGAATTTATTGCACTGATAAAGGATACTTCCATCGTAAGCTTTGTCGGCGCCACGGACTTATATGTTGCCTTTAAATACATAGGAACAAACAATTATGAGTTTATGATTCCTTATCTTGTTATGGCACTCATTTATATTATACTTGTACTTGTAATAACTGTATTTATAAAGCTGATGGAAAGGAGCCTGAAGAAAAGTGATAGAAACCGTTGATTTGAAAAAAACCTACGAAAAACACGAGGTTCTTAAAGGCATTAACCTCAATATCAAAAAAGGCGAGGTTGTCGTAATCATAGGTCCGTCAGGCTCGGGAAAATCAACACTGCTTCGTTGTCTTAACTGTATGGAGGATCCTACCTCCGGTAAGGTTATATTTGACGGTGTAAATATTGCCGACCCAAAGGTCAACATTAACCTACAGCGCCAAAAAATGGGTATGGTTTTTCAGCAATTCAATCTTTTTAATAACAAAACTGTTTTGCAGAACATTATGCTTGCTCCTGTTTATGTTGCAAGCAAAAAACGCAGCCAAACCGGAAAAACAAAGAAGCAGATTAAAGAAGAAGCTAAGTCAAGGGCTATTGAATTGCTCAAAAAAATCGGTCTTGAGGACAAGGCCAATGTTTACCCCTCTACCCTATCCGGCGGTCAAAAGCAGCGTGTTGCTATAGTAAGAGCTCTTGCCATGGAGCCAGAGGTTATACTTTTCGACGAGCCTACAAGTGCCCTTGATCCGGAAATGGTGGGAGAGGTTCTTGCGGTTATCAAAGACCTTGCCAAAAGCGGTATGACAATGGCAATAGTTACCCATGAAATGGGATTTGCCAAAGAGGTTGCGGATAAAGTTCTCTTTATAGATGACGGAGTAATTACCGAGGAAGGAACTCCTACAGAATTATTTGAGCACCCTAAAACCCCGAGACTTTGCGACTTTTTAAGTAAGGTTCTTTAATATATATTTACAAATATAAGCATAAACGCAAAAGCCGATTTAAGAGCATTATACCCTTAAATCGGCTTTCTTTTTTATCATCGTTATGTATTATCTGTATTTTCTTTTTTAATTCCGAATATCAATCTGAGCAATCCGCTTAAAAGCTTAGGACTTTTAAAAATTACCACTTTCATAAAATCACTCCAAATCATTTTGCACAAAAGCCTAAAAAAATAACCCAAGCGGCAAGAATCGCAACCAGAAAGCGAGGCGGACAAAAGCAGCTTACTATAAGTCCGATGGCAAATGTAATTGCAACTATACCTTTGTTACTGCATTTTCTCCGCATAACCTCACCCTCCGATATTACATAATATATAATTTCAGAGAATTTGTTACAAAAAAGCTTCAATTTTTAAAACAGCTTTAATTTTTATCGTAAATTTTAATTATCCGTTCTGCTCTTTCCTTCAGCTTTTCCGCAAGATAATCAGGCTTTGCAACCTTAATTTTATCTTCGTAATTCATAATCCATGTTATCAGCGCATCACTCACCGCAGCTTTAACGGTAACGCTAAAGGTTTCATCGGTAACATTTCGTATAAATATATCCTGAGAAAATCTGTCTGCTATAATCTCAAGTATGCTCTTCGCACAAACAAGCTCTATTTCCTCGGTTTTACCGCCGAACATACCGAAAAGCTTGTTGGTATAATCAGCAACATCAAAGGTGTCCGTATATTCACTAACCTCGGAAAAATGGCGTGCAGGTATATTAAGCTCTTCGACAGTTTTCATTCTGTCAACTCTCAAATGAATCAGGTTATCATATTTTTCATAATTACCTATAAGATAATAATGATCGTCTTGCCATGTCAGGGCATAAGGACTGATTATCCGCTGCCTGTACTCGGTTATGATTTCCCTGTTGGTGCCGAGAGACCTTACACCGTATCTCAGCGAAATTTTGTTCCGGTTCGTTATAGCCCTGTCAATAGTGTCAATGCTGTAAAATATTTCCTCGTTTGAGCATTTTGACTTGTAGTCTATAAATACGGTTTTCAGCTTATCAATCGATTGATACCTACTTAACATTCCTTCGAGCTTTGAAACCAATTCTCTTGTTTTCTTTGCGCTGATAAATTTTGCGGTTTTAACAGCATCACAGAGCAAATAAATTTCAGATGCTTCAAACTCTCTTGAAGCAAGGAAAAAGCCGTTTTTCGGAGTTCTTGTCTTAATAATATCAAATCCGTAAGTAATAAGCTGTTGTATATCATCGTAAACCGCCTTGCGTTCGGCAGTAACACCGAAGGCTGCTAATTTTTCACATATACCGTCAGCGGAGATCGGATGATCCTCATCGGTATACATTTTGAATATATCGGCAATATACATAAGCTTTAATTTTTGCCCGCTTCTTGCTGCCATAAAGCCACCGCCTTCATAAATTCATCATAGGTATAAATTGCATTCAAAGCATCTAAAAAAGCATTAGAGGAAAGACCAATGGGAATTTGCGAAAATTCCGAGAAGCTTTTTCTTAAAACACTGCTGTTAGCTCCACCCGACAATCCCAGAGCGTACAAATGCTTTTTAAGAATTTTAGGTGCCGACCTTGAATCGGTGCTAAAGCTTTCTATTTTACTTCTTTTAAAGGCGTTTTCAAGTGTCTCAACAGTCATTCCCTCAACACCGAGTAAGCCCTCCGCAGAAGGCGTGCTTTTTCTTTTTTCTTTGCCACTAAGCTGCGGTATATAAACATTTATTATTTTACAATCGGCACATATGTTTTTAATATATGAACGGATAAGTGCTCCGGCAGAATCAGAGTCGGTAACAATAATTATGCCTTTTTCTTGCGCAAGACGCCTTAAAAACAATGCCTTTTGCTTATCCTTAAAAATTTGAAACCCGTCGGTGGTAATTATATAAGCATCCACAACATTTTCAAGTGCTATTTTATCATACTTACCCTCAACCACAATCGGAATATCTGTTTTAATCAAGACTTTCACCCTTTGCCGCAATATAGCTAAGCTTTACCGTCATCTGTTCGAGAACGGTTTTTACATCGCAGCTAAAGCTTTTAAGTGCCTTATCGGTATCAACAAGAACAGCTAAGCTTTTATCAAGCTTTTTAAAATCAAGCCTACTCAGCTGCTTATTTGCTCTTTCAATTACGAAAGCACGGTTCTTATATGAAAAATCCTTAACAACATCCGCAGATTTTTTTCCGGAAACGGATGCCGCATAGATTCTGTAAATATCGACATATGTAGCGGAGGCGGTATAAAGAATCCACATTGCTTCAAATTGCATAAAAAGCATTGTATCAAGAAGCTTTAGTGCTTCGGAAACATTTCCGGAAATTATATGCTTTACATAATCGTAAACAGAAGCCTCATCTGTACGGACTGCGACACTGTCTATCACCTCTCGGCTGATTTCACCGTTTTCATTATATGCGCAAAGCTTTTCAATTTCATTTTTCAGCACGCTCAGCTCATCGCCTGCGGTTTCAATAAGATATCTTGCATTTGCATCAGAAATAAAGCAATTGCGTTTTTTTACGGTATCGGATATAAGCCTTATAAGACTTGAAGCATTTCGACGGCCAAGGTCAACAGCCTTTCCACCAACCTTTTCAACCGCTGATAAAATTTTTTTCGCCTTAGCACTTTTTTTAATATCAAAATCCAATGAATCAAAGCGAATAATCAAGGTGCACCCAACATCAACCGAAGCGATAACCGTACAAAATTTTTCGAGAGCTTCCTTATCATACGATTCAAAATCAAAATCCGTTAAGGCTACGCATTTTTTGTCTGATAATACGGGATATTGAGCCACGGCATCATAAACAGCCTGCAAATCGACATCGGATTGAAATTTCATAAGATTAAAAAAGGAATCACCGTCGTAAGCTTCATCACACAATTTATCAAAATAAAATTTTTTCAGAAAAAAATCGTTTCCGAAAATAATATAAACAGGTGCAAAAGTCTTATTTATAATATCTCGCTTTAAAGCTTCCTCCGATAAAATCGCCACAGTAATACCTCCCTTTAAGCTTGTACCCGATTATTCACTTTAAAATATTTAATTGCAATTACAGCTGCAAAAGCAACCGCCGCTACCGGCAAGGCGACCCATTCGGGAGTTTTGACGGTAGCATTATTGATTTTACCGAAAAAATCAATTGTATAATTTATATATCCCGCCACAAAATCCGACACCTTAAACAAAAATGAAAAAACAACGGTAATAAAAGGAATAAAGCTTAATAAAACAGAAGCAAGTGTTATCTCAAGCAAAAATGTTACGGCATATGAAATTGCAAGATTGGTAATGGGAGATATAAGAGAAGCCTCACCGAAAGTAAAAATCGTAATCGGCATTGTAAACAGCATAGCAAACAATGTATTTAAAACAAGCCGAATCAATGCACAAAGCATCGGCTTTAAATTATCAAATCTCAAAAACAACGCTTCGCAATAGGAGTTGGACGGACCTATAATAGCAAGGGTTGCAAGAACGGACAATTGAAATGAAGCGCTAAACACAGCAAAAGGTGTTGCGAGTAAAATAAGCGAAACCGCAACAAACAAGGAATTTACAGAATCGTTTTCCTTATAAAACATCGGAGCCGCAGCGGCAATAAAATACATAATCGCCGCTCTTGTTACAGAAACGGTAAAGCCGCATACACCGCAAAGCATAAATACAAATACAGCTGCCGTGATAAATCTTGCATACCTATTACAGAAAAGCTTGCCAATCAGCTTGAAAACCGCACCGATAATGATTGAAAGATGCATTCCGGATACTACCATAATATGACTGACACCGGAATTTCTGACATTTGCTTCAAAATCATCGGCTAAAAAGCTTTTATCACCGTAGGTAACAGCACAAACGGTTGCGGCACTGTTATACGAAAGATTGGAAAACAATCTGTCCTGCAAGGTTACTCTTATATCGCCAAGGAGCTTATAGAATTTGTTTTCATCCTGCTTTTCACCAAATTTAATAAGCTTCATTTTAAAGCAAATACCTTTTGAATAGCTGCTTAGCCTATCTTCGGAATTATCAAGGGATATAAGCTTTACTCTTGCGGTAAAAATATCGCCCATCTTAACGGGTAAAGAATCGTATGTAAACAAAGTGAATTTTTGAGAAGCCGGAAATTTTCCGTTATCACACGATTTAACCGTTATCTCAGTATAAGCACCGTTGATTTTAGGTGAATCTGTTGCCATAAGCACAAGGCTTACGCTATTATCGGAAAACAATTTTATTTTTGAAATTTTGTTACTTAGTACAACAAAATTCAGCAAATATATCGAAAGCATAAAAAGGCACAGACACACAATCCTTTTTTGTTTAAAAACAGCCAAGGATAACACGCCGCCCAAAACAGAAACGACGGTAGCTCCCTTCAAGCCATATAAGCCGCCGAAAATTGATGCTGCGCACAAAAGCAAGCCGCAAACAAGAAACGGTCTGCCGACAGTTATTTTTCCACACCTCATAAGCTAACCTTTAAAACAGGCTTAAACCGTCAATCAAAATCTTAAGTCCGATAATTATAAGAATAATGCCGCCCGATATTTCAGCTTTTTTCTTCCAAACCTCGCCAAATTTCTTGCCTATAAAAACTCCAAATGCGCTTATAAGAAATGTTGTAAGACCTATCAACAAGGCAGCATAAATAATATTAACCTTTAAAAAAGCAAATGTTACACCTACTGCAAAGGCATCAATGCTTGTTGCAACGGCAAGCAAAAAAAGCTCCTTAATATCAAAATTACAACCGGTATTTTCATCCTCGGTATTCTTAACAGATTCGATTATCATTTTCCCGCCGATAAACAGAAGGAGCCCGAATGCAATCCAATGGTCGAATTTCTCAACATATTTATTAAAGCTGTGTCCTATTAAGTAGCCGAGGGTCGGCATAAGAGCCTGAAATCCGCCGAAAAAAAGCGCTATAACCGCAGTTTGCTTAAGGTTAATCTTATGCATTTTAAGACCCTTGCATACAGCAACGGCAAAGGCATCCATAGAAAGGCCAACACCAATAAGAAAAATTTCAACAAAACCCATAAAATCATCTCAAATTTATTTTTTGTTAGTTGTATTCCATTCCTTGACTTCTTTGAGCTCATCAAAAAGCTTGATATAACTGCTATGCCTCGATTCGCTGATTAAACCGTTATTTACAGCTTCGATAACAGCGCATCCCTTTTCACAGGTATGAGTGCAATCGGAAAATCGACAATTATCCGAAAATTGTAAAAATTCGGGAAAACAAGAAAAAAGCGATTTTTTGAACTCATAGCTGTTAACCTCACCGTCAAAGGAGGAAAAACCGGGTGTATCTGCGACAAATCCGCCGTTGTCAGTAGGAAAAAGCTCGGTATGCCTTGTGGTATGGCGACCTCTCCCAAGCTTTACGCTTACTTCACCCGTTTTTAAAAAAAGATTTTTAAAAAGCGCATTTATTATGCTTGATTTTCCGACTCCGGAATTACCGGCAAAGGCACAAACGGAATTATGTATTTCGTTTTTTAAATCCGAAATTCCCTGCCCTGTGAGTGCAGAAACGGTAAACACCTTATATTCGGTTGTTTTATAAATTGACTCCACATCGGCAAACGATCCCATATCGCACTTGTTAAAAACTATAATCGGTTCGATTTTTTTAAATTCGCAGGCGGCAGTCAATCTGTCAAGCATAAGCGGATCGGGTGCGGGTACAGAATGGGCAGAGACAATAAAAAGCTTATCGATATTGGCAATCAACGGCCTGCTCAATTCGTTTTTCCGTTCGCAAACATCATCAATTACGCCACAGGTTGAAGCAGCAGTAAATACTACCTTATCACCCACAAGAGGGGAAACTCCCGTTTTACGGAAGCTCCCCCTTGCTTTACACTCATAAACAGTGCCTTGCGCAAAGACATAATAAAATCCTGATATTGCCTTAATTATTATTCCCTGCATACTTATTTAGAGGTTGATATTACGGTGACTTCGCCCGTCATAGCATCTATATTGATATTAGATACTACCTCATAGGTGTTAGAATCACTGCCGGAGGCAGTTCTTATTTTAAGCGTTGCGGTCACCTTTTTGTCATCAACCTTAAAGCTTTTAAAGGTATAATTTTGAAGCTTTGAAGCATCGAGAGTTTCACTTTCGGTCTTCTGCGCATCGTCAATCCAAAGAGAAACCTTAACATTTCCCATCGAAGAGAACTTATTCGGAATAGAAACCTTTACATCAAGTGTTACGGTACCGTCACTTACATAAACCTTAACCTCGCTACCCTCTGCAATCTTATCGCTCGAAGCAACGGGATCTTGAGAAATAACATATCCCTTTGCCATATATTCCTTATCAGAGGTAGTAAGCGTGCGCTGTTCAAAGGTTGGAATAAAGCCGGCTGCTTCAAGCTGCTTTTTCGCCGTTGCCTGCTTAAGTCCCGTAACATCGGGAACCTCTACCATTTTTGTAGCCTTACCCGTACTTATATAAACGGTTATAACCTCTCCCTGAGCAACGACTGTTGTTCTTGCAGGCTCGGTTTTGATTACAAGGCCCTTTTCAACCTCTTCATCGGCAACCTCTTTAATTTCATATGACAGCTTTTTGGATTTAAGCTCGGAAATAGCATAAGATTCATTTTTGCCGTAAACATCAGGCACCTTAATTGTGGTAACGCCTAAGCTGACTGTTAAGGTAATTTGAGCATCCTTTTTAAGCTTTTTACCTTCAGTCTCACTTTGCTCGCAAACCTGATTTACAGAATAATTTTCATTGGTCTGATAATCAAAGATGATTTTAAAAGTTTCAAAATATTCACTTTCCTTAACCTGGGCAACTGTCATCCCGACAAAATTCGGACATGCGATTTCTTCACCTGTGCCTCCGAGAAGCTTGGGAATAAATATTATACCTAAAACAATAACAACCATAATAAGTGCAGAAGCAATACCCGCAAGTATCGGCACAGAGCTGCTCTTCTTTTTGGGAGCCGCATCGGTCTGATAGTACTGCTCCTGCGACCTTGAAGAAATCGGTGCCTGAGGAACAGGCGCTGTGCTATACGGATTTTGAACTCCCTGAACATATCTGGTAGGCTGTTCATCGACAAAATACGGATATTCAAAGGTTGCAGAGGGATCCTTTCTGAACTGTTCAAGGTCACACAGCATTTCAGCCGCCGACTGATATCTCCTCTCAGGTACCTTTTGCATTGCGTGCATAGTTATCTGCTCAAGTCCTATAGGAACAGACGGATTGATATCTGTAGGTAGCTGAGGCTCCCTCTGAAGCTGCATTATCGCAACCGAGACAGCACTTTCTGCCTGAAAAGGAAGCTGACCTGTTATCATTTCGTATAGCATAACTCCGACAGAATATATATCAGCCTTTTTATCGGTTGCTTCCCCTCTTGCCTGTTCGGGACTTATATAATGTACAGAGCCTATCGCCTTGTCTGTTATAGTACGCTGTTCACTTCGTGCAAAGCGGGCAATGCCAAAGTCTGTAACCTTAATTGTACCGTCGGGAAGAACCATTATATTCTGCGGCTTTACATCTCGGTGAATTATTCCTTTATCATGAGCATGCTGAAGAGCCTTAAGTATTTGAATGGTAAAATAAGCAGCATCTCTCCAACGAAGGCTTCCCTGCCTTGCTATAAACTCTTTAAGGGTTATTCCGTCAATATACTCCATAACGATATACTGAATTAAATCACCGAAGCTGACATCATAAACCTTTACGATATTAGGATGCGAAAGTACTGCTATTGCCTTTGATTCGTTTTTAAATCTGCGTAAAAACTCCTCGTTTGAAACAAATTCCTCTTTAAGAATTTTGATGGCAACTATTCTGTCCTCATAATTATCGTAGGCTTTGTACACAACTGCCATTCCGCCCACACCGATAATTTCTTGGATTTCGTAACGACCATCAAGTCTCTTACCTAAATATTTATCCATAAACATTTATCCTTTCTCGTCAAACGGTTACTGTTACGACAGTAATATTATCGCCGCCGCCGTTTGCATTCGCTCTTATAATAAGGGTCTCCGCCACTTGGTCGATATCGTTATTTCGGAATATATCAAGCATTTTAGAAGCTTCAACAAAATTTGAAAGACCGTCGGTACAGAGCATAACCGTATCACCGGCAGAAAGCCGTTGTGTCACGAAATCGGGGACAACATCCTCCTCTGCGCCGAGTGCCCGTGTTATAACATTCTTCCTCGGATGAACCTTTGCTTCTTCGGGAGTAAGCTTACCGCTTTCAACAAGAGTTTGAACAACCGAATGATCTCTTGTGACCTGAGAAATTTCATTATTTACAATATAAGCCCTGCTATCACCCACATGGCATATAACCGCACTGCCTTCTGATATAACCGCAGCAACGGCAGTTGTGCCCATACCGAAATACTCCGAATTCTTAAAGGACATATCGTATATCTCGATGTTAGCGGAAACTATTGCACTTTTAAGCAGCTTTTCAACATCCTCGTCGGACATACCGTTGCGATATGATTTCCCGACATAATCCGCTATCAGCCTTGTTGCCGTTTCGCTTGCAATGTTTCCGGCATTTGCACCGCCCATACCGTCGCACACGACTGCAAGAGCAACGGACTCGGTAAGCCTACCGGTAAAATAAGCATCTTGGTTTGTTTTGCGAACCTTGCCCGCATCTGTTTTAGCAGTTATCAGCAAATGGTTTCCCCTCCTTTGCTCTGTTTCTCAATTGGCCGCAGGAAGCATTTATATCGGCTCCTAATGTACGCCTTACCGTTGCATTCAAGCCTCTGCTTTCAAGCAACCGTTTAAAATGTAAAATATTTTCTCTATCAGGAGTTTTAAAATCGTTTTCCCGAACAGGATTTGCGGGAATAAGATTGATATGACACATTATTCCCTTTAAACGGGAAGAAAGTAAATCGGCACATTCTTCACTATCGTTAACACCGGCTATAAGGGCATATTCAAACGAAATACGGCGTGTAGTAACGCTTTGATAGCTTTTACAGGCTTTAAGTAATTTATCGATATTCCATTTTTTATTAACCGGCATAACGCTTGATCTAATCTCATCGCTTGGCGCATGCAGTGATATTGAAAGTGTTATAGGCAAATTAAGCGCCGCAAGCCTTTCTATGCCCGATACAAGACCCGAGGTTGAAAGCGAAATATGCCGCAGACCGATATTTAATCCGTTTTCATCGCTTACAAGCTCTAAAAACCTTGCACTGTTATCGAAATTATCGAGCGGCTCGCCCATACCCATCATAACAACATTTGAAACTCTTATGCCGTTGTCTCGCTGAGCCTCGGTTATTTGCGAAAGAATTTCAGAGGCGGTAAGATTTCGTGTAAGACCCTGAAGACCGGAGGCACAAAACCTGCAGCCCATACGGCAACCGACCTGAGTTGAAACGCAAACAGTATACCCATGCTCATATTTCATAAGAACCGATTCGATAAATTCGCCGTCATAAAGAGAATACAGATATTTTACCGTTCCGTCAATAGCGGAGACGAATTTGTTTTTTATTTCAACGGTTGCAATATAGGATTTTTCCGAAAGAGCATTGCGAAGTGTTGAGGGAAGGTTTGTCATCTCATCAAAGCAGTGAACGCCTGAATGAAGCCACTTGAATATTTGATCTGCTCTGTAGGAGGGCTGCCCCATATCGGCAAGAAAGGATTTAAGCTCTTTAAGATTAAAGGATTTAATATCAAGCTTTTGGCTAATGGGACTCACCTGCTTTTTTTATAAGTGCGCAATAAAAACCGTCACTCAAATCGTTTTGAGGCATAAATGTACGATTGTATTCTAACGCATAACCACTATGCTTGTCAAGGAAAAACTGTATTTGAGCGTCGTTTTCCGCCCTTCTGAGGGTGCAGGTAGAATATAAGAGCCTCCCTCCGGATTTTAACATTGAAGCGGCGTTTTCAAGTATTATTCTTTGAGTTTTCTCAAGCTCGGAAAAATCCTGTATACCCTTATATTTAATTTCCGGCTTTCTTCTTATAACACCGAGCCCCGAGCAAGGCACATCACATATAACGGCATCAAAGTCACCTTCGTTACTTTTTACTGTTGCATCGGCAAGAGCGGGTTTGATTATGCTAAGGCCCAATCTTTCTGCCCCAGAACGAATAAGCTCGATTTTCTTTTGATAAATATCATAAGAAAAGAGTTGACCGCTATTTTTCATACCCTCTGCCGCTGTAAAGCTTTTTCCGCCGGGAGCGGCACATAAATCCGCAATTTTTTCGCCGGGCAAGGCATTTAAAAGCTCAACCGATAGCTGCGAGGCTATATCCTGTACATGGAACAGACCTTGCTTATATGCATTTAATGCCGCTATATCGACCGAGCCCTCAATATCGAGAGCGCTGTTTGAAAGCGGATTCGGCTTTGCCGACACACTTTCCTTCTCAAGTAATACAACCAATTCGTCCCTGCTGCACCTAAGCTCGTTTACTCTAACCGTTATGCTTGGCTTCATAAGCGCAGCACCTAAAATTTTCTCTGCATTTTCTCGGCCGTAATCGCAGATAAAGCTTTTTATTATGTCCTCAGGGCAGGAATATCTTATAGAAAGAGCTTTTATACTTTCATCCTTCGGTATTTCCACGGGATTTCTGATGATGCTTCTGAGAACGGCATTTACAAATGAAAAATTATATTTTTCTTTTGAAAATTTAACTATATTAACAGACTCGTTAACTGCGGCACTATCCGGTATTCTATCCATAAAATAAATCTGATACACCGCTATCGAAAGTGCCTGATATGTTAAAGGATTAAGCTTTTTTAAAGGGGTCTTAATATAAAAAGACAAAATATAATCGATTGTCAGTCTGCGATCCAAAACTCCGTAAAAAAGTGCCGAGGCAAGAGAACGGTCGTTTCCGTTTAGAGTGCTTTTTGATAATATTTTATTTAAAGCAATATTTGAATATGCCTTGTCTTTTTCAACCGCAATTAAAAGCTCCGCTGCGGTAAGTCTTGCATTTTTCATATTATTCAGCCTTAGTGCCTAAGGGAATTTTGTTTCCGCAAAGCATTTGTGCGGCAGACATTATTTTAGAGCCCTCGGGCTGAACCTGTAAAAGCTCAACCGAGGTTCCCCCGCCGCAGGAAATTATAAGCCTATCCTTATTTGAAATAACAGTACCGGCTTCGGTGTCAGAGCCCTCTGCACTTCTTGCCGATATAGCCTTAATTCTTTTTCCGCCGAGCATAAAGTAAGCACAGGGCCACGAATAATAGCCCCTTACCTCACAGCATATTCGGTCTGCCGTTTTGCAAAAATCAATATGCGCCATTTCCTTTTTGATAATCGGAGCATAGGTTGCCGAGGACTCATCCTGCTTAACGGGAGTAAGATTTCCATTTTCCAACGCTTCCAGCGTTTTGAGCATAAGCTCAGCGGAAATAAGCGAAAGGCGGTCAAACAACTGCTCTGCGGTTTCATCCGGATGAATATCTGTTTCAGCCTTAAGCAAAATATCTCCCGTATCCATACCGGCATCCATAAGCATCGTTGTAACGCCCGTCTTTTTTTCTCCGCATACAATTGCCCATTGAATGGGCGAGGCTCCCCGATATTTCGGCAGCAACGATGCGTGACCGTTTATGCAGCCGTATTTGGGAAGGGAAAGTATATCGTCAGGTAAAATTTTGCCATATGCAACTACAACTATTACATCGGGAGCAAGCTCCTTGAGTATTTTCAGGGCATTACCGTCTCGCAGAGTTTTAGGCTGAAAAACAGGTATTCCGGCATTTTCGGCAAAGACCTTAACCGGAGGCGGCGTTATAAGCTGCTTTCGCCCCAAGGGTTTATCCGGCTGAGCAAAAGCTCCAACTACATTATGACCTGCATTTATAAGTGCTTCAAGCGTATTAACGGAATAATCCGGTGTTCCCATAAAAAATATTCGCATAATTTTATCCTTTATAATCTATGTAAAGTATACCATCAAGATGGTCTATCTCATGACATAAGGCTCTTGCCTTAAGTCCCTCACCGGTAACGGTAAAATTGTTACCGTTTCTGTCTTGAGCTCTAACAGTAACCTTCATAGGGCGAGTAACCGTTGCTTGTGAATTCGGAACGGACAAGCAGCCTTCGTTTCCGGTCTGAGAGCCGGACCTTTCTATTATCACAGGATTTACAAGCTCTAAAATTCCGTCTCCGACATCAATAACGCAGTATCTTCTTAGAATACCTACCTGAGGTGCGGCAAGTCCTACGCCCTCGGCAAAATACATGGTTTCTGCCATATCGTCAAGAACAGTATGAAGATGACTGTCGAAATTAAGCTGTGTGCGACATTTTTTTCTCAATATTTCATCGCCGATTTTAACAATATTTCTTATCGCCATAACGATAACTCCTTATTACAAAACATTTTCGGGATTAAAATCCACAAAAACAGAAGCATCCTTTGAACAGGTTTCTTTTATACACTCCCTCAGAAGCTCTCTGAGACGCTTAGTGTTCCTGCATTTAATTATCATCCTGAAGCGGTATTTGTTATTTACCTTCGGGATAGTCGCCGCCGACGGACCGAGTATCATAAGCTTTATATCCGAATATTCGCCGTCAATTGCGTTTTTTAACCTCACGAATATATCGGTTACCGCTTTCTCTGCAGATGCCCTGTCGGATGATGTGGCAGCAACCATACATATATCACAGAAAGGCGGATAAGTCATCAGCCTGCGAGTCATTATTTCCTCGTGATAAAATGCTTCATAATCCTGCGTTTTTGCAAGTGAAATTACCGACGAAGAAGGATCAACGGTCTGAATAACCGCCAATGCCTCACCGCCTGCTCTGCCTGCTCTGCCTATAACCTGAGTGAGCAAGGAAAAGGTGCGTTCAAAGCTTCGGTAATCATCACTGTAAAGCGCACTGTCGGCACCTACAACTCCCACTAACGAAACCTTCGGAAAATCAAGGCCCTTAGCTACCATCTGCGTGCCTAAAAGTATATCATATTTACCGTTTGCAAAATCGGCAAGCTTTACCGAATACGAATTTCTTGAAGCGGTGCTGTCAGCATCGAGTCTTAGTACAGAAGCAGATGGAAAGAGTATTTTAAGCTCTTCTTCAAGCTTTTGAGTGCCGGCGCCGTAAAAGGCTATACGGTCGTTCGAGCATTCGGGACAAGTCTTAGGTGAGCTTTGAGAATAGCCGCAATAATGACACATAAGCCTGTGATTGGCAGAATGGTATGTAAGCGACACGCTGCAATTCGGACAAGATGCCACCCACCCGCATTTCGGACAGGAAACATAAGTATTATGCCCTCTCCTGTTGAGGAGCAAAACTATTTGCTTTTTCTTTTCAAGTTCGGTTTGTATCGCCTGCGCCAAAACAGAGCTTATATTCATAGAGTTTCCGGAAAGGATTTCCTTTCGCATATCAACAACGGTAACCTTAGGCAGGCTTGCGGAGCCGTATCTTCCAGAAAGCTTATACAGTCCGTATCTGCCGTTTACTGCGGCACTATAGCTCTCAAGCGAAGGTGTGGCTGAGGAAAGACACAAAAGAGCATTATGATATGCAGCTCTGAATCTTGCAATATCCTTAGCGTTATACCTCGGCGATTTTTCCGACTTATAGGTATGCTCCTGCTCCTCATCGATAACTATGAGGCCAAGCTCCTTAAAGGGGGCAAAAACAGCACTTCTCGTGCCTATTGCTATAAGAGCCTTACCCTGCTCTATGCGTTTATACTCATCCATCCTACGGCCTATGGACATAGCGCTGTGGAAGACAGCTATTTTGTCACCGTAACGCTTACCGAAAAGCTCTATCATTTGGGGAGTAAGAGCAATTTCGGGAACCATAATTATAACGCCCTTGCCCATATCGGACATATCATCGGCAAGCTTTAAAAAAACCTGAGTTTTTCCGCTGCCGGTTACACCGTAGAGCAGGGAAACATCGGGCTTACCGGAGAGCATTTTGCGTTTAAGGCCCATATACGCCTCATTTTGAGACTGAGTTAAAATAATTTCTTCTCTTTTTGCATTAAATTTTACGGCTTCGGGTATTCTTAATTCTTCTTTTTCAAATGCGGTTACTGCATTTAATTTGATTAGCTTATTTATAACCGAATCGGTAACACCTGTAAAGTATTTAAGCTCTTTTATGCTGACCTCGCCCATTTGATTGACAAGGTCGTATATTTCCCGTTGACGCTCCGTAAGCCTTGATGGAGGAAAGTCAGGCTCCGTAGGCCTTAGCCATCTGCTTTTTAAATCACCCATTTTTCTTACGGGCTTTTTTGATTTTAAAATTGCCCCTGAATTTTCAAGGCTATCCAGAGCCGACTCGATCTGTCCGAAACGGTTTTCAAGCTTTTTCAGTTCAAGCTCGCCGTTTTCTTTTATAAACCTGAAAACCTCAAGCTCGACCTCGTTACCTAATTTCGAAGCATCAAATTCCGAATTACAGCTGTAAAGCTCAGCCATACGGTAGCTTAAGCCTGCCGGCAAAATTGTATGGATAGCATCGTAGTAGGTACAAAAAAGGCGTTCATGCATAAAGGAGCAAAGCTGCAGCATTTCATCGTTTAAAATCGGGCTTTTATCGGTGAAGGAAATAATCGCCTTGGATTTGTCCGAATCACCTGCCGAGGTGACCGAAATAATCATTCCCTGCTTTTTAATGTTTCCTCTTCCGAAGGGTACGGTAACCCTGATACCCGACCTTGCTATTGCTTGATATTTTTCGGGAATTATATAACGGTAAGGCTTATCGTAAGAGCCGACCGCACCATCAAGAACAACATCGGCAAACAGACGGCTCATAAGCATAATACCTCCCGTAAATTCAATAGTGTATAGGCTATACCGGTTAAATCAGGCTTTTTTCGGCTGCGAGCTTATTTGTTGCAACGCTGACAGGCTTTTCAAGAAGAATAATACCCTCCTCCTCAGCCTTTAAGGATACATCTCTTGCACATTTTGCTATGTCCACAACAAGACGATAACGGTTTTCATACGATTCAATAAGTTTTCCGATTGCCGGATTCAACATAATAAATTACCTCTCATTTTATATTTATTTATTCAAAACAAAATCTATCAATGCGCTTTGACGCTCTGTTCTTAAGCGATCCGAGCGAATTATGCAAGCACAATCCTCAACCGCTTTATCAAGGTCATCGTTCACAATAATATAGTCATATTCGCCCGCTCTTGCAATCTCGGACAAGGCAGCTTCAATTCTGCGTTCTATAACATCCTGCGGCTCTGTTCCTCTGCCACTCAATCTTGCTCTAAGAGCATCAAGTGAGGGCGGCATAATAAAAACGGAAACAGAATCCTTTATTTTTTCTCTGATTTGCGCCGCACCGTTTACATCGACCTCAACTATCATATCCTCACCGGAAGCTATTGCCTGCTCAACAGGAGCTTTGGGTGTTCCGTAATAATTGCCGACGAATTCGTTATACTCAAGCAGTTCATCATTTTTAAGCATAGCTTCAAAGCGTTGCCTGCTTACAAAATTGTATTTTTCTCCTTCTTTTTCGCCCTTTCGCATAGGTCTTGTAACAGAGGAAATCGAAAACTTGATTTGCGGATATTGAGTGAAAAGCTTAGCAAGCACGGTATCCTTTCCCGAGCCTGAGGGACCGGATATAATAAAAAGTCTTCCCCTATTCATCGGCTTCCTCCTCATACTGCTCTTCATTGTCAGACATACGGTTTGCAACCGTCTCCGATTGAAGATATGTCAAAATTATATGGTCACTGTCGGTAATTATTACAGCCCTTGTTCGCCTTCCGTGCGTGGCATCGATTAGTGTGCCTTTTTCCTTTGCTATTGATATCATACGCTTGATAGGTGCCGATTCCGGACTGACTATAGCAACCATTCTTGACGCAGACACCATATTACCGAAGCCGATATTAACTAATTTCATAACATTGCCTCTTAAATTTACTCGATATTTTGTATCTGTTCTCTTATTTTTTCTATCTCCGACTTTATATCGACAACCGTCCTCGCAATATCAATATCCTGCGCCTTAGAGCCGATTGTGTTTGCTTCTCTGTTCATTTCCTGAACTATAAAGTCGATTTTTCTTCCGATTGTTCCGTCCTCTTCAAGAAGAGTCAGAAGGGCACTGATATGACTTCTCAGTCTAACCGTCTCTTCGGCAACCGCAATTTTATCGGCAAATATGGCAGTCTCGGTTATGAGGCGTTGCTCATCAATGTTAACATCACCAATAAGCTCCGTTATCTTTTGTTCAAGCCTTTTCCTGTATTCAAGGACCGTTTGAGGAGAGCGTTGCTCTACAAATTCAATCTTCGAAAGAATAATATCGAGTCTTGAAATCACATCTTCCTTGAGTCGTTCTCCCTCGGCGGTACGCATTTGAGAGAAAGCCTCTAAGGCTTCCTCGGCTGTGGAAAGCACTGCACTTAAAACCGTTTCTTCGTCAATTTCGTCTCTTACAGCTCTAAAAAGCTCGCCGTTAGATGCAATGCAAGAAAGCTTCAAATCGTTTTTTAAACCGTATTTTTTACCCAAAGCGGCAAGTGCCGAAAAATAGGCTGTGGCATATTCTTCGTTTATTTCAAACGAAAGGTTGCCGGAAGCGTCGTTTTCAACAGTGACAAAAATTTCCACCTTACCCCTAGATATTTTCCGACTCAAAAGAGCTTTAAGCTTATCGTCTAAAAAATTATATTGTCTTTGCAGCCTTGACGAATATTCAAAATATCTGTGATTAACAGACTTAATTTCGACAGAAACATTTAAATTTCCGAAATTGTGCTTCGCTCTGCCAAAGCCGGTCATACTTGAAACCGTAACAAATCATCCCCATAGCTTTATTTAAGTAATTTTATCAAATATAGATTATCGTGTCAATAAAAGGTTAAATTTTTGTAACTTTTTCATCCGAGAAAAAAATATGTTGAATTTTTGAAAATTTATATTGACAAATGACTTTTGGATGAGTATAATATACCTTGCTGTCGCATTCAAGGCAGCGCACACAAATGGACCAGTAGCTCAGTTGGTTAGAGCAACCGGCTCATAACCGGTCGGTCCGGGGT
>CAYLQF010000011.1:0-18651 GCA_964385735.1 uncultured Ruminococcus sp.
GCTGATAACCGGAATTGAACCGGTGACCTCATCCTTACCAAGGATGCGCTCTACCATCTGAGCTATATCAGCCTATTTGCGACTTGATTATTATATTATAATAAAGCCGCAATGTCAAGCTAAATTTTTATATATTTTATAGCTTTCGGCAAAAAAGCCTTTAAAAATGGGCTGTAAGGGCTATTTTTCTATAGGGTGTCTTATAAAAAGCTCTGTGAACGCTTTTGCATTGAACGGAATTATGGGATAGAGATATCCTCCTCCCAGAACGGTTTTGTTAAACGCCGCAAGCGTTATGCAGGCGACAATTCCTATCACAAATCCGTACAAATCGAACAGTGCTGTCAGTACAAGTATAAATATTCGCTCAAATTTCATTGCATAGCCCATTTCAAAGCTAGGCTGAGTATAAGAGGCTATTGTAACAAATGCCATAAGCAAAATCGATTCTCCGAGGAACCAGCCTGCATTTACAGCAAATTCAGACAGTAAAAGTCCGCCTATAATGCCGAGTGAGCTTGAAATGCTGTCTGGTGTGTTAAGCGAAGCTATCCTAAGACCGTCGGTAACAAGCTCAAGAATTAAAAACTGTGCAAGCAGAGGAATGCTATAATCCCCTGAATCGCCTATAAATGAAAGCCATTTGGGGATATAATCGGGGTTGCTTGCCAGCAGTATATAAAGCGGAGTGGCTGTAACGGTGAATAGCGAAACGAACATTCGCAGTATTCTTGTGTACGAGCCTATAATAGGTGAAAAATAATAATCGTCCGTTTCCCTGAAAAAATCGGCAAAGGAATCGGGCAGCAAAATAACCGACGGCATATTATCAACTATAAGCGCAATTTTTCCGTCAAGAATTGCAGCTGCGGCAAAATCGGGTCTTTCGGTAAATCTGAGCTTTGGCAACGGATTTAGGGGATGCTTGCCGCAAAAAGCTTCGGAAATTGCCTGTTGAGTCATGGAAACACTTTTGATTTTAATGCTTTTCAGCCTTTCTCTAATCCTTTCGATATCCTTTTCCCTTGCTAAGCCCTTAATATAACAAATTGCGCTGTCAAGCTTTGAGTTAGAGGATATTCTGTGATATTCCATTCTTAAATTTTCGCTTCTTATTCTTCGGCGTATCATCGAAGTGTTGAATACTAAGGCTTCAATGAATCCGTCCCTCGAGCCACGAAGCGATTTGTCCTTTTGAGGCTCTTCAATGCTTCTTGAGGGATATGTTCTGGTATCGGCAAGAAGCACTCCCGATACCCCCTCTATAGCAAGAACCGAGGCTCCTGATAAAACCTGAAGCACTGCTTCATCTGTACTGTCCGTATCGTCAACCTCAACATATGGCATTTTATTTTTCTTAAAGCGCTCCATGGTTTTTATTTCCGCAAGCTGCTCACTTGTTATTGAAAACAGGAACTCAAGCATTTTTTCGTATACCTCATCCTTTATGAAGCCGTCAGTAAAGTATAAGGCGGCTTCTCTTTTTCCGATTATCAGCTCTCGCTTTACAATATCGAAATTTTCATCGGGACATAGCCTTCGGTCCATCTCTTTTATAAATGAATCATATTCCAAAACAAAACACCTCTTAAGGCTATTATAACCCTAAGAGGTGCTTTATAAAATTAGAATTTTGTTATCTGTCAGTTTTTTGCAGAGGGTATCTGCTGCTTTAAAGCAGCTCTTGTTTTTCTGATTTCTCCTAAGTTGGCTGTAAGACCCTCATCTGCACGACGCATTATATCGTCAACAAAATCCTGTGCAGCCTTCCTCATATCACGGCTTTTCGACTGAGCGTTTGATATAATTTCCGTAGCCTTTTCCTGAGCAAGCCTTACGATTTCCTCCTGAGCAACTATTGCCTTTGCTCTTTCCTCAGCACCTCTGATTATGCTGTCTGCCTCACGCTTGGCTGTTGTAATTATCTCGGTGCGGTCTGCAACAATACCTCTTGCCTGCTTTATTTCACCGGGAATGTTCAGCCTGATATCGTCAACAACAGCACGGAGCTTTTCAATATCAACAACCGTCTTTTTGCCGGGTATTTTAATACCGCTGTCAAGAACCTCATCAAACTGCTCCAGTAATTCGTCAAGTGTCATTTTATCCATCCTCCATTAAGCTTTGAAACTAAAATTACTTGTTGTTTTGTGCTTTTAATCTTTTGGTTATATCGCTGCGGATTGACTCGGGAACAAAATCCGATATATCCCCTCCGAGACCCGCTATTTGCTTTACCATGCTTGAGCTTAAATACATATTTTCTGCGCTTGTGGTAAGAAAAAGGGTTTCCACATCCGGATTCAGCCTTTTGTTTGTAAGTGCCATTTGAAATTCATATTCAAAATCCGACATAGCCCTAAGACCCTTAATTATCGCACAGGCGTTAACCTTTTTGGCGTAATCCGCAAGAAGCCCATCGTAAATATCAACCTCAACATTTTTTATACCTAAAACACTTTTTTCTATAAGCCTGCGGCGCTCCTCGGGAGAAAAAGAACCGCTTTTGTTGACATTTTTCATAACAACAACAATAAGCTTATCAAACATCAGTGCAGCCCTTGATATTATATCAAGATGACCTAAGGTTATCGGGTCGAAGCTTCCCGGATAAACAGCAATTCTTTCGTTCATTGCGCCGAAGCCTCTTTCCTGTATACGGTAACAAAAACCTTGCCGAAACGGTATTTTTTAAATACTGCGAAGGCTCCCGATTTTTCGGGAAGCTCTATCTCCTTCGGATGCTCGCAGAAAATAACGCAGCTGTCGCTTGCGGCCGAAGCGGCACCGTCAAGCGCCTCCTTCAGAAATCCCGATTTATAGGGTGGATCAAGAAAAATTATATCAAATTTCTCCGTGTTTCTCGCAAGGAATACAGAAAAATCAGACCTTACCGTTTTTGCCCTGCTTTCAAGCTCGGTATTTTTAAGATTTTCTTTTACGGTATTGAGCGAAGCATCCGATGCATCCACAAAAACCGCACTCCTTGCACCTCTGCTCAAGGCTTCAATACCCAGCTGACCGCATCCTGCGAAGAGGTCAAGCACTTTTCTGCCTTCAATATCGAACTGTATTGAGCTGAACATAGCTTCCTTTACACGCTCGGGCGTAGGTCGGACAAGCTCGGCGCCTGCTACGGTCATTAAACGCCTGCCTCTGGCAGACCCTGTGATAACACGCATTTCGTTACTCCAAACAAATGTAAATAAAATAACCTAATATATTATCACACTAAACACCCCTATTTGTCAATACCTAATTTTTTTCATATCGAAATCTGATGATTTTTTATATAATCTTTATTGTTATTTTAACCGATTACAGTCGACTTTAATTATGAATTATGCCTAACGAGCCCCAAAATAGCATTAAGGCATATTTTTTTATCTTGATATCTAAGCCGTTAGGTTATATAATGCTTATATAGCTTAAAGCGGTTATTGCTTTGGAAAAGCTCAGTAGATGAAAAATATTATTGTGTATATCGGCGGAGGGAGTTTTATATGGGTGAAAAAGCGCTTATCGCAATGAGCGGCGGTGTTGACTCAAGTGTAGCGGCACTGCTTTCAAAGCAGCTTGGGTATGAATGTATCGGCTGTACGATGAAGCTGTACGATAACGAAGCCGATGGCTTAAAGGAGCAGGCTGCTTGCGACCTTGCCGACGGGGTTGCGGATGCAAGAAGTATTGCCGATTCCCTTAAAATGCCATATTATGTATTTGATTTCAGGAAAGACTTTAGGGAAAAGGTTATAAATAGGTTTGTAGAGGATTATGAGCAGGGTATGACTCCAAATCCCTGTATAAGCTGTAACAGATATATGAAATTCGGCAAGCTCTTAGAGCAGGCAAAGCAGCTCGGTTGCTCTAAGCTTGTAACCGGACATTATGCAAGGATTGAGGAAAGTAACGGGAAATATTTATTAAAAAAGGCGCTTGACCCTTCAAAGGACCAAAGCTATGTCCTTTACAACATTACTCAGCAGCAGCTTTCAAGGATACTTTTTCCGCTCGGCAGTATGACTAAGGCTCAAGCAAGGCAGCTTGCCGAGGAAAACGGCTTTATAAACTCTAAGAAGCAAGACAGTCAGGATATTTGCTTCGTGCCCGACGGCGATTATGTTTCGGCTTTGAAAAGGCTTTCCGGCAAGGAGGCAAAGGCGGGAGATTTTGTTTTATCAAACGGTATAAAAATAGGAACACATAAGGGAATTGTGTGCTATACCGTAGGGCAGAGAAGGGGGCTCGGAATATCAGCCGAAAGCTCCCTTTATGTGCTTAAAATATCTCCCGAGGATAATACGGTTATATTAGGTGGAAAAGAGGAGCTGCTTTCATCAAGGACAGAGCTTGCCGACCTTAATTGGATATCCGGCAAAGTACCTAATGGCGAAATAAGATGCTGCGTTAAAATAAGATACAGGCAAGCCGAGCAGCCCGCAACGGTTATACCGAGCGGTGATGGTAGGGCAACCGTTGTTTTCGACCAACCGCAACGGGCGATAACGCCGGGGCAGGCTGCCGTTTTTTATGACGGTGATGTAATTCTCGGCGGCGGAACAATTTTAAGATAATATTTTAATACCTAACTTATTGCCCTGAAAATAAAGCAAAAACAAAGCAGATAACATCTTTTGATTTTTCTAAATGTGCGGCGTAGAGCTTTGCTGAAAGCTTATGATTGACTAAATTTGTAAAATGTGATAAAATTTAGAAGAAGATACGGTTTGAAAAGTTGTAAGCTGAGTAAAGTTAGGAATCCGGTTCGAATCCGGAACAACCGCCATTACTGTATTTGGAAACGGAATATATCCTCCCTGAGACAGTAGGGAGCGTCGGCGTTTTCATAAGTCAGTTCCTGCCGTGTCCTTACAAGGTGTAAAAGGTTACTTTGGTGTGAAGTACAGCCTTAACAGGTTGAGCTTTGCACCTTTTGTTTTTATGGTATACATCTTATTTTAAAAAATGTCCGATATAGGCGAGGAGGACAGACGAAAGGTGTTTTTTATGAAAAAACGAATTATTGCGGCATTTGCGGCCATTATGCTCACTGTGGGCATTTTTCAAGGGGGCACTGTCTTTGCGGAAAACGGAATGAAGGGCAGTGGCTCTAAGGAGGAGCCTTATCTTATCTCGTCTCTTACTGAGCTTATCAAGCTTTCCGAGCTTACAGCGCAGGGTAACAGCTTTAAGGATAACTATATAGAGCTTACGGCAGATATAACTCTTCCTTTGGATTTTATTCCCATAGGTCAGGGCACAAAGACCTTTTCCGGCAATTTCGACGGCAACGGACATACCGTTACTGTAGCGTTCGGCAGCGATGCTCCCCTTTTCGGAAGCCTCAATAATGCAACGGTTCAAAACTTAAAAATTTACGGTGAAAAAATATCGTCTTACGGTCTTGTTAAAGCGTATTCAACAAACCAGAGCTTTACGCTTGAAAATATAACCATAAAATCCGGCACCCATACTCTCTATTCGGGACTTGTAGGCGGATACGGTAATAAATCCGTAACAATCAACAGCTGCGTTGCCGAAAAGGGCGTTGTTATCGGGGATGACGGTACATATCCCGATTGGGCGGCTCTTTCCTCAAAGGATACAACCTACGCTTGGGGTCCTACCGGTCTTAAGGCTAATGATATGATAGGCTCCTTTGCGGGTGCTTTTAACGGCACTATAACAAATTGTGTAAGCTATGCTAAGGTAATCGGCAGAGATTATGTCGGCGGAATAGTCGGCTTTAAGGGTCAGTCTATGAGGGATTTAACGGTTAAAGACTGCAAATTTTACGGAGAAGTAGCAGGCAGAAAATATGTCGGCGGAATAGTCGGCAGCGGATATTACTCCTCTTCTGCTCCGAATTCGCTGGGAGCTGTTATAGAAAACTGCTTAAGCGGCGGCAGTGTTTCCGGAGAAGAGGCTGTCGGCGGAATTTTAGGCGGAGAAGGCGGAGTAGCCCAATTTTGGGAAAAGGGACCCTTAAAAATCATAAACAATTATGTTGAGGGTAAAATATCGGGAAACAAAAATACAGGAGCAATAATAGGTTATATGCATTCGCTGAATAAGTATACCGTTATTGAAGAAAACACATTTTCCTGTGCTTTAAAGCTAAGCAACGGAATAGGCGGTGCTTGGCTTGTGGATACTGACTGTAAAGCCGCTTCTGCGATTGACGGCATTGTTTATATCAACACCTCAACCGGTACCTCCGATTGTCCGAGCGTGAGCGGCTGCGCTTGGAAGCAGTCGCATAATCGAAATGACGATCCGCTTGGCAAAGATGCTTCAAGCTTATGTAAGGTAACCCATAGCTTTACTAAAGAGGTTAAGGAGGAAAAATATTTAAAGTCGGGCGTACTCGGCTCTGATGATGCGGTTTATTTTAAGTCCTGCGAATGCGGAGAAAAGGGAACCGAGACCTTTTCGGAAAGCAAAAACAATACAGATGTAACAGATAATGGTGATTATTCAACAAGCCCGAAAACGGGTGAGCCTGAGAGCGGTATTTCGATTATAATGCTTTCGGTATCGATTTTTGGTACGCTTTGTATGAAAAAAACCGTAAAAAAGGAATGCTGAGATGAAAAGGATAAGCTCTTTTTTACTTTGCCTTATTGCTTTTTTTCTCTTTTCGGGCTGTAACAAGCTAACAGAAGTAAAGCTTGAGGGTAGTATCGAAATTCCCGAAAGCGGGATAATTGAGGCTTCGGATATAAAAAAGCTTCAAGGCGAAAATGCCGTGGGCAAATTTTGCGGAGCCTCAAACGGCTTCAAGTATGAGTGGACGGTTTTCGGCAACAAAATAAAAAAAGCAAGCAGCGTTAATTTAAAGCTTGAAATCAAGGATGATGAGGGCTTAATTTCCTGCGAGTTTTCCTCAAAAGAAAATATCGATATTCCGTTTTCAATATCGATTTATTTAAAGGAAAAAATAAATCTTGATAATGCTTATGCTTACAGCGGAAACGAATTGCTTTGCGAAGCAACTGTAACGGGAAAGGAAAAAAGTATAATAAACCTTTCTCCGAGCGTTACAACCGGAAGGCTTGTAATTTATGCCGAAAAGCTTAATGCCGAAAATAACGAAGCCGATTCTTCGGATTTTGCGGACAACAACAGTGTTAAGCAGGAAAGTAAGGCGGACGGTTCTGTTTCCGACGGTACCGCAACCTCAAATGACAAATATAACACCGAGCCTGTCCCCGAGGGCAAGCCGTTACCCAGTGAGCCGCAGGATAAAACCGTTGATAGCCTTAAAGAATATACTTGTTATTTTATGATAGAGTGTTCTTCAATTTTAAATAATCTTGACGAGCTTGCAAGCGAAAAGCTTGAAATCTTGCCGGAAAACGGTATAATCCTTAAGAAAACCGAGGTTAAATTCAAGGCCGGAGAATCGGTTTTCGATGTTTTGAAAAAGCTGTGTAAAGAAAAAAATATACACCTCGAATACACATTTACAATTGATTATAACAGCGATTATATCGAAGGAATAGGCAATATTTACGCAAATGATTGCGGTCAGCTTTCAGGGTGGATGTATAAGGTCAATGATTGGTATCCGAATTACGGGTGCTCAAGATATATCCTCAGAGACGGAGATGCGGTGGTGTTCCGTTATACCTGCGATCTCGGAAGAGATATAGGAAACGAATATATGGGAGCTTCTTAATGAATAGTGATGGGCTGTTTTTTTTGCATCCGTGGGTTACGGCTGTTTATTTTGCGTTTGCTTTCGCATTTTCAATGGCATTTCGTCATCCTATGTACCAAGCTGCTTCCTTTTGCGGTGCCTTGATATATGCTCTGCTTGTGCAAGGTAAAAGGTCGGTTGCCTTTACTTTTAAATATGCATTACCGGTAATTCTTATAACGGCTTTAATAAATCCGGTTTTCAACCATGCCGGAGTTACGGTGATTTCTTATCTGCCGACCGGAAATCCTCTTACTGCCGAAAGTATTTTGTACGGCTTTTCAAGCGGAATAATGTTTTCCTGTATAATGCTGTGGTTTTTAAGCTTTAATCGGGTTATGACCTCCGATAAGCTTATATGTCTTTTCGGGCGAGTAGCTCCGATACTTTCTCTTTTGCTTAGTATGACACTTGGTTTTATACCAAAATTCAAAAAAACCTTAAGGAATATAAAGGCTTCTCAGGAATCGCTCTGCGCAGCCTGTAACGAAGAGAGAAATCCCTTTAAACGCCTAAGGTCAAGTCTTTCTGTATTTTTTGCTGCGGTTACATACAGTCTTGAGGGTGCAGTTGATACTTCGGACAGTATGAAAAGCAGGGGCTACGGTTTGAGCGGCAGAACCGCCTTTTCAATCTATAGGTTTAAAGCGAGAGACGGTGTTTTTCTTTCTGTTACCCTTGCTTCGGCAGCCATGATAATGCTTTCGGCTGTGCTTGGCTTTACGGCGGTTCGCTTCTTTCCGAGTGTGGCGGTTATGGAATTAAATACCTTGTCGATATTTCTTTTTGTGTTTTATGTTATTTTTTGTTTTCAACCGGCAATTCTTACCGCTGCTTTGAAGAAAAAATTAAAGGGAGTGGGCTTATAAATAATATTTTCTCGTTTGAGGATTTTTCTTTTACTTATCCCGAGCAGGATAGTCCTGCACTTTTAAATATAAATTTTTCTGTTTCAAGGGGAGATTTTTTACTTATTTGCGGGCCCTCCGGCTGTGGTAAATCAACCTTGCTCCGTCAAATGAAAACCGCACTTTGCCCTTGCGGTGCAAAAAAAGGAAGGGTGATTTTTTCAGGCTCCGAGCTTGACTGTATTGATGAACGCACGCAGGCTCGATCAATAGGCTTTGTGCTGCAAGCTCCCGAGGAACAGACGGTTACCGATAAGGTTTGGCATGAGCTTGCTTTCGGGCTTGAAGGTATCGGTATGAAGCAATCGCAAATAAGAAGGAGAGTTGCGGAAACCGCATCTTTTTTCGGTATAGAGAGCTTGTTTTATAAAAACACCGCCGAGCTCTCCGGCGGACAAAAGCAGCTTCTTGCGCTTGCGTCGGTTATGGCTATGCAGCCCGATGCTTTAATTCTCGATGAGCCTACGGCAAGGCTTGATCCTATTTCGGCTCAGGAATTCATTTCTTTCCTCTCTAAGATAAATCGAGAGCTTGCAACAACGGTTATTATCAGCGAGCATAGAATAGAAGAGCTGTCTCCCTTTGTAACAAAGGCGATAGTTATGGAAAAAGGGCGCATCTTAACCGAGGGCTCTCTTAAAGCAGTAGGCAAAAGGCTTAAAAAAGAAAACAGCGATATGTTTTTAGCTATGCCCTGTGCTATGCGGGTATGGTCCGAGCTTGGACAAAATGAGGCTTGCCCGATAACGGTAAATGAGGGCAGAGCTTTTATTTCTTTATATGCAAAGGAGCATCCTGTTTTCCCGATAACCGAAAAGAAAAAAGCTCCCTCTTGTAATGTTGCTTTAAAGGCAAGTAGTGTTAATTTTTCTTATGACAGAAATTCTCAGCTTGTTTTAAACGATTTTTCTCTGTCTTTGAGCAAGGGCGAAATTTATGCGATTTTGGGTGGCAACGGTGCCGGTAAAACCACAGCACTCAAGGTTTTGTCCGGAGCGGAAAAAGCAATTACCGGCAGGATAAAAAGAAACGGAAAAATTGCTCTTCTTCCGCAGGATGTTAAGACGCTGTTTATCGGCAAAACTGTTTTTGAGGACCTTAGCTATGCCGCTAAGCTTGTCTGCTCTGACAAAGCTGCGGTTGAGAACAGAATATCTGAAATTGCGAAGTCCTGCGAAATATCGGACCTTGTTTTCAGGCACCCGTATGACCTGTCAGGTGGTGAGCAGCAAAGAGCAGCCCTTGCAAAGCTTCTTATAACAGATCCGGATATTCTTTTGCTCGACGAACCGACAAAGGGCTTTGATGCCGCATATAAGATGAGCTTTGGTAAGCTGATAAAGCGGTTGGCTTTAAGTGGGAAATCAATACTTATTGTAAGTCACGACACCGATTTCTGTGCCCACTATGCCGATAGCTGCGGACTTTTTTTCTGTGGGAGCATCGTTTCTTCGGGAGCACCGGCAGACTTTTTCGGGGAAAACAGCTTTTATACAACCTCGGCAAGCCTTATGTCGAAAAATGTAATTGAAAGAGCGATAACCCCCGAAAATATTATCGAGGCCTTTAACGGAGCTAATCCTGATAATAATGAGGATGGCAGCTTAACCGATTCGGAGAATAGTTTAAAAAGCGAAAAAACCGTTTTGCAGTCCGCTGCTAATAGAGGTAAAAGGCTTTCTGTTAAAAGAAAAATATCTGCTGCCTGCTTTTCATCTGTTGCGCTCGCCCTTTTTATATACCTGTTACGATTTAACGATTTAAGCGCAGTATTGACAAAGTCCGGCTTAAAGGGACCTGTTTTAAATCAGCTTTTTGTAAGTGCAATTTTAATATTTTCGCTTTTCGGGGTCGCTTTCAGCGTCGGCAGACGGTCAAAACCGCTGTGTAATCTGCAAGCGGCAGCTGATAAAAGAAAACTCGGTAAAAGAACGGTGGTCTCCTGTTTTTTAATATTGATAGGAATACCCCTCACGCTGTTTACAGGTATATATTATTTCGATGACCGCAGCTATGGCTTAATATCCGTTATAATACTTATTGAATGTATGCTGCCGTTTTTTATGATTTTCGAAGGGAGAAAGCCCAAGGCAAGAGAGCTGGTTACGGTTTCGACTCTTTGTGCCCTCGGAGTTGCGGGGAGAGCGGTATTTTATATGCTTCCGCAGTTTAAGCCTGTTATGGCGATTACCGTAATATCGGGTGTTGCCTTCGGCGGAGAAACCGGCTTTGTTGTAGGTGCATTTTCAATGCTTTCTTCAAATATGCTGTTTTCTCAAGGTCCATGGACACCATGGCAAATGTTCGCTATGGGGATAGTAGGCTTTCTTGTCGGCATACTTTTCAGAAAGGGCTTACTTTTTAGAGACAGAATATCTCTAAGTATTTTCGGAGCTATTGCCGCAGTAGTGATATACGGAGGTATAATGAATCCTGCCTCTGTAATTATGTGGTCACCTGAGGCTTTCAATGTTAAAACGGCAGTCTCAGCATATATATCCGGATTACCTATGGACCTTGTTCATGCATTTTCAACGGCATTTTTTCTTTATACTCTTTCGGGGCCTATGCTTTCAGAGCTTGACAGATTAAAGGTTAAATACGGCATTACAGGGTGATAGCTTATAGCTGTATTTTAGAGTATCGGATATACATATTCTGTAATAAAAGGCGTCATATCAATTTGCCGACAGCTTCATTTAATCCTTGCATAAAATTGCTTTTTGTATAGGTAATATATGCTTTTTAAGTTTACAGTATATGCTTTTTGTGTTATAATAACCTCAAACCGACGGTATTCCACCGCCGAAGTGCTGTCGCACTTGAAAATCTGACAATTTTCGTTTGAGAACATTGAAACAAAAGACCTGTCGCACTTATAGTGCGACAACGGCTTACGCCGCAACAAAGGCTAACGCCTTTAGGCTTTAATTATAATAACCTCAAACCGACGGTGTTCCACCGCCGAAGTGCTGTCGCACTTGAAAATTTAACAATTTTCGTTTGAGAACATTGAAACAAAAACCTGTCGCACTCACGGTGCGACAACGGCTTACGCCGCAACAAAGGCTGTCGCCTTTAGGTTTTGGTTATAATAACCTCAAACCGACGGTGTTCCACCGCCAAAGTGCTGTCGCACTTGAGCTTATGCTGTAATTTGTTTGCGTAGCAGACTGCGTTCTATCTTCCTTACAATTTTCATATTTTAAATTATCGGAAAATTGATTAAGAGGGTGGTAAGGTGTCACTTAAACGCAAAGCATTCGCTTTTTTAGCGGTTGTTTTTTGTCTCGGAATAGCTGCAATTTTACTTCCGAATGAAGCTGATTATGAGATTGCTTCTGCCGGAGCTTTTCATTGTAACACAGTTATAATAGATCCCGGCCACGGTGGGTTCGACGGCGGTGCCGTCGCAGGAGACGGTACGGTTGAGAAGGATATAAATCTTAAAATATCAAAAAAGCTTTCCGATTTTTTAGAGCTGTGCGGTGTTAAGGTGATTATGACCAGAACCTCTGACAGCTCAACAGATAATATTGACGGCAGCGTTGCTCAAAGGAAACGGAACGATCTTGAAAATCGCCTGCTGCTTATGGAACAAAATCCTGATTCGATATATGTAAGCATTCATCTTAATAAGTTTACAACTACTGCAGCAAGCGGAACTCAAGTGTTCTACAGTCCGAGATTTAAGGAATCCGAGATTTTGAGTAATGCTATACAAAAGCGGGTTGTAGATATGCTTCAGCCCGAAAATACCAGAACAGTGAAAAAAGGCACCTCCGCAACCTTTCTGCTTAATAACGCTAAGGCTCCGGCGGTTATAGTCGAATGTGGTTTTTTAAGCAATAAATATGATCTTGAAAAGCTTAAGGACGAAGAATATCAGTCCCAAATGGCATTTGCGATTGCCTGTGGGATAAATGATTATTATATTAAAAGCTGAATATGGAGGTTTAAAATGGCGGGAAAATCAAAGACCGTATTTACCTGCACGAGCTGCGGATATGAAAGTATAAAGTGGATGGGGCAATGCCCCTCCTGTGGGGAATGGAACACGCTGGAGGAGCATATTGTCGTGCCTAAGAAAGCTACTGTAGCCTTTGATGCACGGTACAAGAGTGCGTTAAACGCAAGACCGCTTTACGATATTGATCCTTCGGATGAGCATAGATTTACAACCGATATTGCCGAGCTCGACCGAGTGCTCGGTGGAGGAATAGTAAAAGGCTCGGTGGTGCTTTTAAGCGGCGACCCCGGAATAGGCAAGTCGACAATACTTATGCAGATGTGCGATAAGCTGAAGAATAAGCTTGATGTGTTGTATGTTTCCGGCGAGGAATCGGCTGCTCAGCTTAAGCTTAGAGCGGTAAGGCTCGGGGTTGATGGCGAAAATGTATCTGTTATATCCGAAACGGATACTGTTGCCGTATGCGAGTATATAAACGCAAATCGTCCGGGTATAGTTATGGTGGATTCTGTTCAGACCCTTCAAATACCCGATATTGCCTCCTCGGCAGGCAGTATAGTTCAGGTTAGGGAATCAACGAATATGCTGCTTAAAGCTGCAAAAAGCCTTGATATACCCGTGTTTATCGTGGGTCATGTGAACAAGGGTGGCGATATTGCCGGACCTAAGGTGCTTGAGCATATAGTGGATACCGTTCTTTATTTTGAGGGCGAAAGAAATCAATCGTATAGAATTTTGAGAGCTATTAAAAATCGATTTGGATCAACTAACGAAATAGGTGTCTTCGAGATGACGGACAGGGGGCTTACTCCGGTTGAAAATCCCTCTGCAATGCTGCTTTCGGGCAGAATAAACAATGTTTCGGGAGACTGTATAACCTGCATATTAGAGGGGACACGGCCGATACTTGCGGAAATACAGGGTCTTGTAGCTCAAACAGGCTTCGGAAATCCGAGGCGTGTTTCAAACGGATACGATTATAATAGGCTGAATATGCTGCTTGCGGTTCTTGAAAAACGACTAGGACTTTATTATTCCAATTTTGATACATACCTAAACATAATCGGAGGCTTAAGGCTTGATGAGCCTGCGGCAGACCTTGCGGTGTGTATGTCGCTTGTTTCTGGGCTTAGGGATATACCTGTTTTCGATAAGCTCATAGCGTTCGGTGAGGTGGGACTTTCCGGAGAGCTGAGAACGGTACCGAGAGCGCAGGCAAGGATTAATGAGGCGGCAAGACTTGGGTTTACGAAGTGCGTTCTTCCCAAGAGCTGTCTTAAGGGAATAACGGAGGCGCCCGAAAATATCGAATTGATAGCCGTAAAAAGCCTTAAAGAGGCTATTTCGATTATAAGATAAAAGAAATGCGTAAGAAATCGGATTTTGATTTCTTACGCATTTCTTATCGGTTAAGAAACGAATTTAAATAATCTATTTTCTCTTTACCTGTTTCCGGACAATCTGAAAGCTTGAAGGTTAAGCCCAAGCTTCTATATTTATCCTCACATATTTTTCTGAAGGGCAAAAGCTCAATTTCCGATATGCAAGCATAGGCCGAGGTGAGTCGGTTTAATTTAGTAACCTCCTCTTTACTGTCGTTAAGCTCGGGAATAATAACCTGTCTTATTCTGGTGTTGATTTTTCGGCTGTCAAGCTCCTTTAGGAAATTGAGCGGTTTTTCTATACTGCAACCGACTAATTTTTTATATTGCTCATCGGTTGAATATTTTATATCAAGCATACAATAATCTGTTTTATCAAGCAAACCGAGCACAGCATCGTTAATTATACATCCGCTTGTATCAAGGCAGGTGTTTATAGAGGCTTTTTTGCAAAGCGAAAAGAACTCCGAAACAAATTCGGCCTGTAAAAGCGGTTCTCCACCCGAAACTGTTATTCCGCCATCTTTCCCGAAATATTCACGGTATCTTAAAGCTTTTTCAAGGAGAGAGGCAGGGGAGTACACCTCGCCTCCGTTATAATCCCATGCTTCGGGATTATGACAGCATACGCATCTTAACGGGCAGCCTTGCATAAAAACAACAAATCTTATGCCGGGACCGTCTAATGTACCTAAGGTTTGAATTGAATTTATTTTTCCGATGATATTTTTCTTCATTATATAGCCTCGTGAAATGTTCTGCTTATAACCTCACGCTGCTGTTTTTTCGAGAGCTTATTGAAATTTACGGCATACCCCGAAACACGAATTGTGAGATTCGGATACATATCGGGATTTTCGTAAGCCTTCATAAGGGTTTCTCGGTTTAATACATTCACATTTATGTGATGAGCACCCTTTGCAAAGTATCCGTCAAGAATTGAAACGAGATTTTTGCAGCGTTCGTCTTTGCTTCTGCCGAGCGTATCCGGAGTTATTGAAAAAGTATTTGATATACCGTCACGGCAGTCATCATACGAAAGCTTTGAAACGGAGTTTAATGATGCAAGAGCACCCGAAAGCTCTCTGTTATGCATAGGATTTGCACCCGGGGCAAAGGGAGCTCCGGCTTTTCTGCCGTCGGGAGTTGCTGCGGTATGCTCGCCGTACATTACATTAGAGGTTATTGTGAGTACGGAAAGAGTGTGCTCTGCGCCACGGTAGGTAGGAGCTTCTTTGAGCTTTGATATTACCGTATGAGTGAGCTGACTTGCGATTTCGTCAACCCTGTCATCATCGTTTCCGAATTTAGGGAAATCACCCTCGGTTTTGAAATCGGTTATATAGCCCTCGCTGTCTCTGATAGGGGTAACACGGGCATATTTTATGGCGCTTAGGGAATCTGTGATTACCGAGAGACCTGCTATTCCGAAAGCCATAAATCTGTGAACAGAAGTATCGTGAAGCGCCATTTGAGAGCGCTCGTAGGCATATTTATCGTGCATATAGTGGATTATATTCATTGTATTAACATATAACTTAGTAAGCCAAGTCAGATAATCCTCAAGCAGCCTTTTAACCTTTTCGTAATCAAGCACCTGATCGCAAACGGGAGACTTTTGCGGCCCGATATGGATTTTGCTGGTTGTATCGTAACCGCCGTTCAACGCTAAGAGCAAAAGCTTCGGGAGATTGCATCTCGCACCGAAAAATTGCATCTGTTTACCTATTTTCATTGCCGACACGCAGCAGGCGATAGCGTAATCATCGCCGTATATCGGGCGCATTATATCGTCGTTTTCGTATTGAATTGAATCTGTATCGCAAGAAACCTCGGCGCAAAATCTTTTGAACGGTTCGGGAAGCTTTTGTGACCATAGCACCGTAAGGTTAGGCTCCGGAGCGGGACCTAAGGTGTAGAGGGTATTAAGCATTCTGTAGCTGCTTTTTGTTATAAGTGTTTTGCCGCTTTCGCTCATACCGCCGATGCTTTCTGTTATCCACATGGGGTCTCCTCCGAAAAGCTCATTGTATTCGGGGGTTCTTAAATGTCTTGCCATTCTGAGCTTCATAACAAAATCATCTATCAGCTCTTGAGCTGTGGTTTCGTTTAAAATACCCGATTTCAAGTCACGCTCTATATAAATATCAAAAAAGGTGCTTACTCTTCCTATAGACATTGCAGCTCCGTTTTGCTCCTTAATTGCCGCAAGATAAGCAAAATATGTCCACTGAATTGCCTCAACGGCGTTTTTTGCCGGTAAGCTGATATCAAAGCCGTAAGCAACTGCCATTTTTTTCATATCCGACAGAGCGGATATTTGAGCCGTCAGCTCTTCACTGAGGCGTGTGTTTTCTTCGTTAAAGTCCGTACCGTTTAGGGAGAGCTTGTCCGATTCCTTAGCTTTAATAAGCTCATCGACTCCGTAAAGAGCAACTCTTCGATAGTCGCCTATTATTCTCCCTCTGCCGTATGCATCCGGTAGACCGGTTATAATATGACTTTTTCTGGCAAGACGCATTTCCTTTGTGTAAGCGTTAAATACACCGTCATTATGGGTTGTTCTGTACTTAAATTCATCCTCGATATGCTCCGATAGCTTGTAGCCGTATGCTTCGCAGGCCTGTCTTGCCATTCTCATACCGCCGAAGGGGTTTACTCCTCTTTTAAGAGGCTTGTTAGTCTGAATTCCTACGATTATTTCATTTTCCTTGTCTATATATCCCGCAGAATGACTTGTAGCTGTCAGGACAGTATCGGTATCTATATCAAGAACTCCGCCGAATTGCCGTTCGATTTCGAAAAGCATATTAAGCTTCTTCATAAGCCCCTCGGTGCGTTCGGTTGCTTTTGATAGAAACGAAGCATCTCCTAAATATTCATTGTAATTTGAGATTATAAAATCTCTCACATTTATTTCGTTTTCCCAAGTTCCGTTTTTAAAGCCGTTCCACTCTTTGTACTTCAAAGCTTTATCCCCCAAATAATATTATGCGACAAAACATATGATACAATATATTGTGTTAAATGTCAACACTGTTTCTATATTTTGATAAAATTAACTTAAAATCAGACCTTTAATGCTGTAGCATTAAAAGGTCTGATTAAAGCTTATATAGCGATTTTTTACACCTCAAATACGCTTTTTCCGGCGCTTAATTTATAGCTTTTGCCGTTGATAACAGCCCTTGAGGGCACGGGTGTTGTTATTTCGTAGATTGTTTTTCCGTCTCTGTGGTACCAGCCAGAACGAATATGACCGTAATCGGTATCCAAATCTGCATAAAGACTTTCTATTTTATCTGTGGCTATAGGAGTAAAGAGAACTTCTTTAAAGCCGGGCTTTTCTTCAACGGGATTTATGCCGCAGGCAACACTGTAAACCCAATCGCAAACCGAGCCGTATGCGTAATGATTATATGAATTCATACTGTCGTCCCAAAGCTTGCCGTCGGGACGGATACCGTCCCAATGCTCCCACATAGTTGTAGCGCCCATAGTAACGGGATATAACCACGACGGATATTCTTTACGCAGGAGCAAATCATATGCCAGCTCGCTGTAGCCGTGCTTAGAAAGCGTATGTAAAATATAGGGAGTACCTACAAAGCCTGTTTGCATTGCATAGCCTGCTTTTTTAATTAAATCAACAAGCTGCTTTGCAATAGCCTCCGGCTTATCGGTAAGACCGAAATACAGCGTAAGGATACATTCGGTTTGAGTTATAAATTCATCCTTGAAGTATTTTTTGTATTCGGAAACAATGCTTTTGTAAAGTGCCTCGTAATTGCTGATATCCTCACCCAATATCCGGCCGGCTTTGCAAAGCAGGTTGGTTGAATGTGCATAAAAAGCCGAAGCAATAAGGTCGGGTCTGGTAGTTCCCATAAGCTGACCGTATTCACCTGTAAGCTCAAGCCAATCACCATAATGCTTGCAGCCTATCCAGAGGCTTTTAACGGTCGTTTGTGAGGTGATAAAGTCAACCCAACGCTTCATAGCGGGAAACATTATTTTAAGAATTTCCTTATCACCGTACATTTTATATAATTCGTAAGGACAAACCGTAACGGCATCGCCCCATGCGGCACCGCCGTTATCCAAATAGGAATGACAGGGCACAATCGACGGTATGGCTCCGTTTTTGTTTAAGGACTGTGAGATTTTCAAATCCGAAAGCCATTTGTGAAAGAATTTGCGCACATCGTAATTATAGCAGGCCGTATGCATAAAAATTTGAGCATCGCCTGTCCAGCCCAGTCGCTCATCCCTTTGAGGGCAATCTGTCGGAATATCCAAATAATTGCTCTTTTGACCCCAAATAACATTTTTAAAAAGGCGGCTTAGCAGCTCGTCGGAGCAGCTAAGGCTGCCTGTACGGCGTAAATCGCTGTGAACAACAATAGCGGTAAAATCGTTTAAATTTATATTTTCTACAGGGAAGCTGTTTATTCTTACATAGCGGAAGCCGTAAAATGTATGCGTCGGCTTGTAGGCTTGTAAGCCGTCACGGCAAATATATTTATACATAGCCTTTGCGCTGCGGTAATTCTTATTGTAAAAATTGCCGTTTTTATCTAAAATTTCCGCAAAGGAAAAATCAACAACGGCACCCTTTTCGGCTGAAACGGTAAACTGCAAATAACCCGTTAAATTTTGACCGAAATCCAAAATAATCTCACCGTTAGG
>CAYLQF010000011.1:18751-22618 GCA_964385735.1 uncultured Ruminococcus sp.
TCTTTTTGAAAACATAGCACATAAATTTTTCGTGCTTTTTCGGTGCAATCCATTTGGCGGTAAGCATAATATCATTCTCCCCCTGATTTATTTGACCTTTTGATTTTAAAGAAGTCCTTAAATGCTTCTATCACCTTATCGGTATTGATATTCGAAACAAATACATCAATTATTGCCGCAACAACGCAAATGAAAACGAAGGCTGCAATGAATCCGAGATATATATTACGGTCGGCAATATAGCGGAATACCGGAGAATCATTTATTACAACTCGTAAAATCAATAAATGCCATATATAAAGCGAATACTGACTTTTGCCGAAAAATGAGATAAGTCCTACCATACCGTCACTTAGCTTGATTTTATTAAAGAATATTATTATGAAAGCAATAATAATTTCCAAGCCCGTAAAGGCAAGAACAGAGGTTTTGCTTGAGGTGTAGATTCCCGCAGGATATGGGCGTCCGTATCCCGAAATAAAGAGAATATACAGGCAAAGAACAACACAGCCTAATACGGTAAGCAGATAATTTACTAAATTGTTGCTTTTCGGCGTATCGTTTTTCGTTTTGGAAATATACATACCTATTACGAATATATCGAGTGAGGTATAAAGCTGCCCGCCGTAAATAAAATAATAAAAGCTGTCTGCATTGTTTTTCGGAAAGACCCATAAAAACAGTATTGCTTTTATCAATACCGTAAGAAGCATTGATAATGAAATTATAACTAAAGGGGGGTAACGGTCGATAGCTTTTTTAAGCAGCGGAGCAACAAGATAGAACTGAAAAATAACACCGAGTGTCCAACAAACGCCGTTTATTGCACCGTGAAAATTATAAAAAAGATTATGAAAATAAAAAATATGGGAAACTATGTTCATAACGCCCGACGGCGAAATATATGCAGCCGAGGCTGTAAGCGTAAGGGAGGCCAAAAGTGAAATATAATAGTGCGGCGAAAGCTTTTTAAAGCGGCCGTAAACATACTGTAGGTAGGGCTGCTTTTTTCTTTCAAGCAGCTGATAAATATTGTAACCGCTCAGCATTAAAAAAAAGGTTACACCTACATAGCCGAAGCTGCTGAATATCATATAGGCGGCTTCACTTGTGGGAAAGCGCTCGTACACATTTGCAATGTGTACGAGCACCACCATAGATATGGCAACAATTTTTATTGCATCAATATTAGGATTATGAAGCCTTTTAATTTTATTGTTATCCATGTGTAATTATCCTCTTAAGAAATTCTCTTAAAAATTTGGGACAGGAGAGCCTTGAAAGCACCTTCCACTTAAGGGTGTTGAATATCCATGAATAATCCGCAGATTGTGCAGTGCTTTGCGATACAAGCGAGGCCTTGGTGTAGCCCTTAATAGCATCATAATCAATACCGGAGCTGTTGTATTTGGCATTTTTGCTGTAAATATCGAGGTATTCATCATCCATAGCATTTGTGGATTTTATATGATATGCATTGATAGCAGCAATTTTATCCTTATAGGTTGCTTTATCCGAGAAAATTTTAATAAGCTCTTTTTTCAGCACATTAGGGTCGCTTGTAGGCTCGATTACATAACCGAGATTGTATTTTTTAATTCTCTCGGCAATAGCACCGAAATCAAATGCGATAACAGGAACCCCCGAAGCTATGGCCTCGGTAAGAGTATATGAATAGGTTTCGGGCCATATCGAAAACAGGCATATTAAATTTATGTTATTTTCACTCATAAGCTTCGGTAAATCCTCTCGCTTGTATTTACCGTGGTCGGTAAATGTCTTGCTTGAGGAGATTTCAGAGCTTGCCAATCCAAACAGATGAAGCTTGATTTTTGTTTTTTTCAAGCAATTTTTAAGTCCCACAAGCAAATCGTAACCCTTGTGCGGACCTATAGCGCCTATAAAAGCAACATTGAAAGCTTTATCGTTTAAATCGGAAACCGCCTGATGCTTTTCAATATCAACGCCGTGCTCGATAACCCTTATCGGAATATCGGGATAGGTAAGCAGAATTTCCTGCTTGGCAGCTTCTGACGGGGCGATTACCAAATCGCAGCTTTTAAGCTTTTCGTGGCAGACCCTTCGCCATGCCGAAATAAAGGAAAGCGAGCGCTGCTGCGTATCGAATCTGCACTTAAGACAGGTGCTGCATTTGCTTTCACTGCCGTCTTCACAATATTTTTCGTTGTTGTAAAGCTTGTTTATTGTAGGGCAGGCAAAATAATAATCGTGCAGGGTGACGATTGTTTTTATATCGTTAGCCTTACAGATATCGAAAATATCAAAATAATGCGAAAGCATATGATGTATATGCACAAGGCTTATGTTGTAAAGCTTGATAATGCGTTTTGCAATTTCGGCATATTCTCTGTTATAGAGGTTTTCGCTTGTGAATTTTTGAACCGACGGAAATTTCGCAATCGAGGGCAGGGGAGAGTCCGCCCAGTAGGAGGTAACCTTATAATTACCCTCATCGGGCGAAAAAACATGGAAATTAAAATGCTTTTTCAAAATTCTTATTATATCCCATGCGTGAAGAGTTGTCCCGCCTATATGGTTATCAATATCCTTCCAGTCGTGTATAAGGAAAAGAATGTTTGGCTTATCGCTGTGAACGCCCATTTCAAGCCTTATGTTATTTCCGATGTAGGAAAGTGATTTTTTTGCCACCCAAACCTCAAGATTTTGCGTGTAAAACGGATAACGCTTTTTTATAAGCTCAAGGCCCTGCTTAAGCTGAGCCTCCTTGCTTTCGGAAAAAGAGCGAGACTCCTTGTGAAGCACAAAGGTATCGTCACAGGTTAGGTGCTGTAAGCCCTTGTCAAGACAGCGATAACAGAAATCGTTTTCCTCGCCGTAGCCCTTTCCGAAGGACTCCTCATCGAAATATCCTACCGCATCTAAAGCCGAACGCTTTATATACAAGCAAAAGCCGTGTCCCGTGGGAACCTCGGGATAATCTCTGAAGGAGGCTTTTTCGACTATGTCGGCAAACTCGTTAAGCGAGTATCCGTCCGGCAAATCGTTTGCTTCAAAGGTATTCGGCACAGAAGCAAAGGTTGCGTTGTTTGAAAGCGGCGTAACAGTTGCGACATTATCATTACTGTAGGCACATTTTTTAATCTTGTCAAGCCAACCTGCGGTAACCTCGGTATCGGAGTTTAAAAGAAGGACATCGTTTTCGGCTGAAAATTTCATTCCTTTGTTTACGGTACCCACAAATCCCAAATTTTCTTCGTTTTTAAGCAGAATAATACCGTCTTTTTCGGAATACTCCTCAAGTAAGGGCAAAACCTTAGGATCGGGGCTTTTATCGTCAATAATTATAAGCCTGTTTTCTTTAAGATCGGTATTGCTGATTACCGAATCAAAGCAGGCCCTTAAGCAATCGTATGCATTGTAAACAGGAACTATAATATCACATTTCAAGCTTTAATCACCACTCAGAATTTATATCTGTGATTATATCATATCACAGTATCTAAATCAAGATAAAAATCGGGTCTCCACCGGAGGTATTCGCAATCTCACCCGTAAGAGGAAGCCTAAAAAGGCAATAATTCCGGCAAAAGCATACGGTCGGGAATAGAAGCTTTAGCTTGAACACAAGCCTTATTTCCCGTATTAAAAAAACGGTCGGGAATTAAAGCCGTAGCATAAACAATGGCTTATTCCTCGAATTAAAAAAACCGTAACGGTTTTTTACATACCGCTACGGCTCAATTTTTAATATTCGTCTTCGAAATCGGCTTCAGCTGTTTTCTTCGGTTATTGCTGCTGCTTGGCTAAATCACTGTCGCCTGTCTGTTGGTTTGTGTCCGCCGAAATGATTGTATTAGTGCCGGTGTTAGCTGTTGTTATTCCGGC
>CAYLQF010000012.1:0-3562 GCA_964385735.1 uncultured Ruminococcus sp.
AGCTCCTGTCTAATCCAATCGGTGCCCTCGCTACAGGCACCGTCCGACATAAGAAGCACGATATCGCCTGTTTTAAGCCGAATTTTAGCCCTATCAAGCCTGACATCACGCAAAATTCCGACCGGCACCGAGGCGCTTTCCGCCTTGCCGGTTTTCCCCGAACGGCGAACAAGCGTGGGGGCGGCACCTGCCTTAAACAGCTCGGTTTCACCTGTGAAGAGGTCTATGCTTGCAATATCGAGGGTTGCGAGGGACTCATCTGTGGATTTAAAAAGCATAGATGAATTCAGAATTTTAAGGGAGCAGTCGTATCCGAAGCCTGCCTTTAAAAGCTGTGCCATAAGTCCCGATGCCATGGCGCCGTCAACAGCGGCTCTGCCGCCGGTGCCCATACCGTCGCTTAAAATCATTGTAAGCTTGCCCTTGCCGTCGGGAAAATAGCTGTAAGCGTCACCGCACATAGTATTATCCCCCGCACAAATCTGACTGACCCCTATATCAGCCGACAGCTCCGCCGCCTCGCTAACGGTCATAAAGGCTTTGCCGCCTACGGTGTTGAGAACAGGCGGAGCGAAATTTCGCTCGCAGGCAAGGGAGAGCATACGCATAACCTGAAGCCGATTTATAACCGTATCGGGATTTTTTTGAATTTGTATTTCAAGGGTCATTCTGCCGTATTTATCGGTTCTTGCCGTACATTCCCTTGCGAGAATACCGAGATTTCTCAGCGCAGCCGCCGCATTAAGGGCGGCTGTGCCGTCAAAGCTTGAGTCCGAGGCAAGCTCCGAGGAAAGACCGCACAGCATTTCGGATATTCCGGAAAACTGGTCGGAAATAACGCTTCTAACCTCTTCAATTCGGTTTTCCGCTGCCGTTTTTGCGGCATAATCGAGATATCTTTTTTTAACCGAGGCGCAAAGTGTCGGCTGACGAACGCATCTGCCCTTAAATTCCTCGGTTAAGAAGGCGGCAGGCTCGTTTTCACCCCTTCTTACCGCCTGAGCCACATTAAGAATGGCATCAACCGTCATATCACGGCGAGCCTCCCAGCAATTTATCCGCATTTTACAGCCTGTGCAGCAATCTCGCTCAATGCGGCTTATAACCTCTGTGAAATCGGGAGAGTTTATTTTTGAGAGCTCCCTTGATACCTGCTCTACGGTTGAGGACACCTCTCCGAGAGCACCTGCGGCCCGTGAAAGCCTCAGACTGAGGGCGGTTTTAAGGCCGTCGGCTCCCGATATCTTAGGGCAGGCACAAAAGAGCTTGCTTAAAACTATTCCCGCACCTCTCGGAAGCAACAAAAATCCCGCCGCTCCTATCATCGCTTCGGCGAGCATAATCGCACCCTCGGAGGAAAAGCCGCCGAGCGCAGCACCGGTAAAGCATACGGCAACCGCCGCCACCGACTGTGCAAGCCTACCCATAGGAGCAAAAAGCCCCGAAAGCATTCCGGCAACCGAATAAACCGTGCTGTAGGGTGCAGAGCTGTTTGCCAGCACCGAGGCGAGAGAAACGGCTATTCCGCTTATTGCGCCCGATAATGTACCGCCGTATTTTGCGGCTGTAAGAATAAGCAAAATACCTGCGATTTTGCCTAGTGAGGCGCCGAAAAGTGTTATTTTTTCAAGCCCCGATATTAAAATTCCGCAAACGCAAAGCAGGCAGGCAAGCTCCTCGCTTGAGGGCCCTGCATAGGGTCTTGAAAGGACTGCTGCCGCCCTTGAAACAAAATAGGTTGTCACCGTGCTTATCAGAATACAGGCGGCGCTGCTCCATATAGAATGGGGTTGTCCGCCGAGAGTCGCAAATGAGGTGACGGCAGAGCACACAAGCACCGTAAAAGCCATAAAAAACGGATTTTCGCTCAGCTTTTTATAGCCCGAGAGCATCAGTCTTACGGCAACCGTGCCGAGCAGCGAGGCTATATAGCGAAATCCGCCCGACCCTATTGCGGGTATAAAGTAGCCGATAAAGGCTCCGCAGGCAGCCGCCGGTGTGAGCGACAGCGGCATTCCCCCGACAAACGACACCCCGAACGGCAAAAGCGACGAAAGCACCGCCGCTCTCGATGCCGCAAATGCAGCTGCAGCCGCCATTATATGCTCAGCCGCCGTTACGGCTATGCTATGTATTCGTTCTGCTCCCGTACTGTATTCGGATTTTAAAGCTTCCTTCATTTTATCACCGCCGATTTTTTTACTGCTTTATTTTAAACCCTTACCACAGGAGTTTTTTGTCATATGACCTACAGGTTTTCTGTAAGGTTAAGACTTTTTGTGTCGAAATTGAAGCTTAATGTATTTTTTCGCACCCGAGGGTAAAAATTTTATTAAAAGGGGTGGGTAAAATGAGCTTTAAATATTTAAAATATGTAATTATCCTTATCATTACGGCGATTGTGCTGACAGTGAGCGTGGGGGCGCTGTCGCAGGTGGGCTCAAGAGGGAATGAGGTCTCTTCAATTCAAAGGGCGCTTAAGGACAGGGGCTATTATACCGGTGCCGTAGACGGAATTTACGGCACGGAAACGAAAAATGCCGTTATAAGCTTTCAGCGGGACAAGGGTCTTTCAGCCGACGGTATTGCCGGCAGAGAAACTCTTGCCGCTCTTTCGGTAGCCGGCTCTGATACAAGCTACGGCGGCTATGATTCAACCGATTACCGTCTGCTTGCTCAGGTTATTTCCGCAGAGGCAAGGGGAGAAAGCTATCTCGGTCAGGTTGCGGTGGGAGCGGTGGTGCTCAACCGTGTTGAGCATCCCTCCTTTCCGGATACGGTAGCGGGGGTCATATACCAAAAAGGGGCGTTTTCCTGCCTTGACGACGGACAGTTTTACGAGCCTGTTACCGACAGCGCCTATAATGCCGCCGCCGATGCCTTAAACGGACTTGACCCTACCTCCGGCGCAATTTATTATTATAATCCCGATACGGCTACAAGCAAATGGATACGAAGTCGCCCTGTTATAGCGACCATTGGCAGGCATATTTTTTGCAGCTGAGGCTTAAGCGCTGTTAATGCCGATTTCGTGATATTTACCCACGGCAGGCAGGTGTGCAGATAACGCTATGGCTCTATTGACAATACGGCGCCTTGTGTGCTATAATTTTTCCGAAAAATAAAAGCATACTGTTTTAATGTGTTATACGGAGGCGGCAAAAATGTCAAAAATCTATACCTCTGCCGAGCAGCTTATCGGCAAAACTCCGCTGCTTGAGCTTAGCGGAATAGAAAAGGAAGCGGGTGTAGAAGCTAAAATTCTCGCAAAGCTTGAATATCTTAATCCCGCAGGCAGCGTTAAGGACAGAATAGCCAAGGCGATGATAGACGATGCAGAGGAAAAGGGTCTTATAAACAAGGATACGGTCATTATAGAGCCGACCAGCGGAAATACCGGAATAGGCCTTGCCTCGGTTGCGGCAGCGAGGGGCTACAGGCTTATTATCGTTATGCCGGAAACGATGTCGATAGAGCGCAGACAGCTTATGAGGGCCTACGGTGCAGAGCTTGTTTTAACCGAGGGCTCAAAGGGAATGACGGGCGCAATAGCAAAGGCAAA
>CAYLQF010000012.1:3662-22048 GCA_964385735.1 uncultured Ruminococcus sp.
GCAGGCTTTATTCCCGATGCACTTGATACAACGGTGTATGATGAGGTCATAGCCGTGGATGATGATGAGGCGTTTAAGACGGGTAGGCTTGTAGGCAAAAAAGAGGGTATTTTAGTGGGCATTTCCTCCGGAGCTGCCGTTTATGCGGCGATAGAGCTTGCAAAGCGTCCCGAAAACAAGGGTAAGAGCATAGTTGTGCTTCTTCCCGACACCGGAGACAGATATCTTTCAACTCCTCTTTTTGCGGACTGAGAAAAAAATATAAAAATAACTTGAAATAAGCAAGGGTTTAATGTATACTCAATTACAGAGCTAAAGGACAAGGCTTTTGTCAGCTCAAGCTTTACGATAGGAGTTTTTAATATGCATTTACCCGAAAGATATGGAAACACCGTTTATGAGCCGGGGTACCTCGAGCGTGACCCCGATGTGCTTGCGGCAGGAAAAATAACCCTTGAGGAGCTTTCCGCCGAGGAGCGCAGACAGCTTATAGACGGTTATTTTTTAAAGGACATAAAGACACTTTATAAGGAGCCTATGGGCGCTATGAAATACCCTTATGTTGTTCCGGGAGGCTCTTACCTTGACCTTTGGGATTGGGACAGCTTTTTTGTTGCCTGCGCCGTTCCCGAAAGCGGAATTCCTTACGCAAGGGGCTCTGTGGAGAATATTCTTGAGGGTATTTTCCGTACAAACGGCAGACCGCCTAAGAAAATATCGCCCGATGGCGCAAGAGAGCGCTATTCCTTCCCCTATCCGCTTCAGGCTCAGTTTGCGTACATCATAGGCTGCAGGCAGGGCGATTTCGGCTGGATAGAAAAATATTGGGATAATCTCAAGCGTATGAGAGAATGGTTTGATAATAACTCAAAATCACCGAGAGGCTATTATCTTTGGAATAAAATGTACGGTAACGGTCTGGATAACAATCCGGCTGTTTACGGCAGACCTAACCGCAGCAGTGCCGGTGCGGATCTTGCAAGCTGGCATTACCGTGATATTATGGCTATGTATCAGCTTTCAAAGCGTTTTGAGCCTAATGCTTCAAATAAATATCTTGAACAGGCAGAGGAGCTTAAACGCCAAATACAGGATAATTATTTCGATACGCTGGATAAATTCTTCTATAATATAGACTGTAATGAGGATTTTGAGGCTGTTACCTGTCAGGATATAACATGGCATACATACCTCAAATTCCGTAATTTCTCCTGCTTCTTCCCGCTTTGGGCAGGTATAGCCTCTAAGGAGCAGGCAGGCTGCCTAAGAGAGGCTCTTATGGATGAAAAGCAATTCCTTGCCTCCGCCGGTATTCGCTCACATTCCGCCGAGGATAAAGCTGTTTATAACAATGTTCCTATGGTTGATCCCTCCAACTGGCAGGGCCCTGTTTGGGGACTTACCTCATATCTTTGTGCTTACGGTCTTAACCGTTACGGCTATCATGACGACGCAAAAGAGCTTGTAAGGAGAATGGATAACACCTTTGCAAACGATATAAAGCAAAACGGCTGTGTCCACGAATATTACAGCGGCGAGGATGCTCAGCCTCTTTTCCGTCCCGGCTTTATAAGCTGGAATGTTCTTGCTCTCAATGCTGCTGCGGATATTGAAAACAATACCGACTGCACAACCTATGACCTACTTTCTAAGTAATTAAGCTTTATTAAAAGCAGTCTAATCGGTGTTGTAAAGCTGAAATAAAAAGGATAAAGAAAGGAACCGAATTATGAAATCGAAAAAGCTTTTGTCGGTAATTTTGTCAGCTGCAATGCTGCTGTCTTTTGTACAGGTGTTCAATCTGGCTGCGTTTGCAACTGCACTATATTCGGACGATACCGTTATTATTCAGCTTAATGATAACGGTATTCCCAAAGACATAAGCGGAACCGGCTGGGAATACGATTCTGCCGAAAAGGTTTTAACGCTTAAAAAGGGATATTCCTTTGCGGTTGACGGCCAATTAAGCGTTGAGGTTATAAATTACGGAACCATAGTCGGCGGAACATATAACGGAACCGTAAACAATACGGGAAATACAAACAGTATGGATGATGCTGGAGGCACTATAGATAACGGAACCTTCAACGGCAGTGTTAATAACTATCACGGTTATAATACCTGTACCATAAACAACGGTACCTTTAACGGTAAGGTTACACTCGGCAATCACGGAATTATTAACAACGGCATATTCTTGGGAGATTTCGAAAAACAGCTAGGCTATAAAATAAATTCCGGAACCTTTAAAATCGAATTCGAAAAGAACGGCGGTAATTGGTCGGAGAGTTATACTGCTCCCACTACATACAACTACAGTACAAGCGCCGGTATTGAGCTTCCCACAGCCGATGAAATTTTAAGTGATAATGTTCTCTTTTACGGTTGGTATAGTGATGAGAGCTTTTCGGGAGAGCCCGTTACGAAAATACCCGCAAACGCTTCCGGTAAGCTTACTTATTATGCACGGTATGTGGATTACGATGCAACTTGGGAGCTTGTAGGTGAGCAGGCGGTTTTAGATACCGATTATACAGTTGACGGCAACGGAGACTACCGTATATTTACGGCAAAGGGCTTGGCAAAGCTCGCAAATGTTGTAAACGGCGGTGATTCACTTGAGGGCAAAACCGTGATTTTGGAAAATAATATTGATTTACTGAGCGGCGGTGTTACGGGCTACAGCGCTACCGGTGTAAACAATTTGAACAGCTGGAATCCCATATACGGCTTCGGCGGCACCTTTGACGGTAACGGAAAGGAAATATCTAATTTTTATGTTTCGACAAAAAACAAAAATGCCGGTCTTTTCGGCACCACTAACGGAACGGTAAAGAATCTTACAATCAAAAGCGGAGCCGTAAATGTGTCCTCGACCTCATCTACTGTCTGTGTCGGAGCAATTGTGGCATTGAATTACGGAATAATTGAAGGCTGTACAAACAACATAGACATTTCCGTTGAAGGCTCGGTATATGCCGGAGGAATAGCTGGCTATACAATCACCTCCGATAGGGATGTGTACATCTCCGACTGTAAAAACTACGGTAATATATCCTCCGTAAAGGGAAGCAATTATTTGGGCGGTATTGTGGGTTATCAGTTCAGTGGCTATCGTACAGATTATAAAGTGTTTGTGGAGAATTGCATAAACGAGGGAGATATAAGCGGTAAATTTAATGCCGGCGGCATTTCCGGAACGGTAAAGAATCAAGCTGACACAACCACTTCACTTGTACGCAACTGTATTAACAGAGGCGATGTAAACGGTGACAAGGCCGGCGGTATAACCGGATATTCCGAGAAAGGCTATGTTTATAACAGCTATAATTTCGGGAGCATTACCGGCGGTAAGTACGGCGGCGGAATCGTCGGATGTAACATATACGGCATAGCTGAGATTGCCAACTGCTATAACGCCGGTACGGTAACCGCAACGCAGGAATGCGGCGGCGTTGCAGGCAGAATATCCTACGGAAAGGCTTTTAACTGCTATTATCTTTCAAGCGGTGCGATAACGGCGGTAGGTAAATTTGCAAATAACGGCAGTGCGACAAATTGTTCTTCTTTTACTGCTGCGGAAAGTAAATATACACTTGCGGATACCGTTTATAATACAACCGACCTGTTAACGGCCTTGAATGCTTGGGTAACCGCAAAAAATGACGAAAATTATTCGGCGTGGGTTGCGGACGGCAAAAACAGTAATTATCCTACATTTGTCAAAAAGGTTGAAATAAGCAAAGAGGACAAGAGTGTATATTACGGCGAAAGCACTTATGATGTAAGCACACTGTTCGGTATAGACTCGAATGCGGGCAAGGCAACCTATGCGTTGACAGACGGTGGCACCGGCAAGGGTACACTTTCGGGAACAGCGCTTACGGTAACAAAGGCAGGAAGCTTTAATATCCGTGTAACAACGGCGGCTAACGGAGTATATGCAGCCGGCAGTAATGATGCAATTCTAACCGTTTTACCTAAGTCGGTTACGGCAACAATAAGCAAAATTCCCGACCAAGTCTATACGGGAAAAGCGATAGAGCCTACCGTAAGGGCTTACGACGGTTCGACCGAAATACCAACAGGCGAATATGCGGTTGAATATTCCGAAAATATAAATGCCGGAACGGCAACCGTTACGCTTATCGGCAAGGATAACGGAAATTATATTGTAAGCGGAAGCGCAACCTTTAAAATCAATAAGGCTTCTCAAGCCGCACCGAGCGGTCTTGAATACAGGGCGGAAACCGCCGACGGCAAGGCAGACGGCTATATTAAAAATTTGACCTCTGCAATGGAGTACCGCACGGACGACGAAACAACCTATACCGCTGTTACCGGCACCGAACTGACAGGCCTTGCGAACGGAACCTATTATATCCGCTACAGAGCAGACGACAATCATAATGCCTCTGATGATACAAGGCTTGTGCTTAGCAACAATAATAATACTTCTCCCGTAACCGGAGATACCGGTAATATTTTGATGTGGCTTGTGGTTATTCTTGCAGGCGGTGGCGCTTTAGGTGCAACCGTATACAGTAGAAAAAGAAAAACAGCCGAAAACTGAAACAGCATAGTTTAAAAACCGTATTTTCAGATTTTTAAATACAAAAGAAAGCAGGTACGGTGCCGCTCCCTTGCCGAGCGGCACCGTACCTGCTTATTTTAACCTTTTGCCGAGATTATTTTTGTTCGTCAAGAGTGAGATAAAAGCTTGGTATAAATTCCTCTAAAAACACCTCTGCCTCGGGAACCCGCAGGTCCTTTACTGCCTGCCTTGTCGCTTTTTCGGCTGCGGAAAATTCCCTGTTACCAGAAACGGTTTCCTCTATGCATTTAATAAGGGCGGAAAGCTTGTCCGCCGCCTTTATAAGCTTTTCCGTCTCCTCGTCGGGGGTGTAAAGCGGAACAAAATCGCTCCTTATATCCTCGGGAAGCATTGAAAGGAGCTTTTGCTGTGCAGCGGCTTCGATTTCCTTATATGCGTTTTTTATTTCCGGATTGCGATATTTAACCGGAGTGGGCATATCGCCGGTTATTATTTCGGAGGTATCGTGGAACATAGCTGCAGTAGCGACAAAGTAAGGGTCGATATTGCCGCCGAAGCGGCGATTCCTTATAACTGCGAGCAGATGGGCGATAAGTGCCGTTTCAAGGCTGTGCTCGCTTAAATTTTCCTGCCGAGAGTTTCTCATAAGACCCCACCGGTAAATATTTTTCATTCGAGAAAGAAAAGCATAAAAATGACTTTGCAAATATAACACTCCTTATCGGTGAGCAAAGGGAAATGCGGCTTCGACTGCACCTTTTTTCAAAAAAGTATTGAACCGGATTTGTATCCTCTATTGAATATTATAACATTTTTTGGTATAATAGCAATAATGAATTTATCTAAAGGGCTGGAGGAATTATGAACTTTTCTTTTCTTAAAGCAACCTCTCTTCGACCGCAAAAGGAAAAAAGGCTTTCAACTTTTTTAATAGCCGTTTTAACGGCCTCGGCTTTCTTTGTTCCGTATATCATAGCGGGACAGGGCTATTTCATATTTTTCGGTGACTTTAATGTTCAGCAGATACCGTTTTATAAGCTCTGTCACAAGGCTGTAAGAAGCGGTAATATAGGCTGGAGCTTTACCACCGACCTCGGTGCGAATTTCATAGGCTCATATAGCTTTTATCTGCTCGGAAGCCCCTTTTTCTGGCTTACTATTCCGTTTCCGAACAGCTTTATTCCCTATCTTATGGGGCCGCTCCTTATTTTGAAATTCGGCTGTGCAGCATTTACGGCTTATGTGTATATTCGCCGATTTACAAAAACTCCCGCCGCAGCTCAAGCGGGTGCATTGCTTTATGCCTTTTCCGGATTTTCGATTTATAACATATTTTTCAATCATTTTCACGAGGCAATAATTTTTTTCCCGCTCTTGCTTTATGCCCTTGAGCTTTTGATGACCGAAAACAAAAGAGGAGTTTTCTGCCTTGCGGTTGCAGCTTGCTGCGTTGTTAACTATTTCTTCTTCTTCGGAATGGTTATTTTCACGGTGCTGTATTTCTTTGTAAGGCTGTTTTCGGGAGCCGTTAAGGTAAAATTCGGCAGATTTTTGATTATAGCCTTAGAGGCGGTGCTCGGAGTTGGCATTGCCTGTGTGCTGCTGATACCCTCGCTTTGTGCGATTATAGGCAATGGCCGAATTTCCGAAATTTTAACCGGCTGGGGAGCGCTTGTTTACGGCAAAGCTCAGATATATCCGAATATTATACAATGCTTCTTCTTCCCGCCCGATATACCTGCGGTACCGGTATTTTTCCCCGGTGCTAAGGTAGAGTGGTCGTCCCTTGCGGGCTGGCTTCCTCTGTTTTCGACCGTAGGCGTTTTCACATACTATTTCAGTCGCAAAAAAAGTTGGCTTAAAAAGCTTTTCGCAATAAGCGTTTTTATGATGCTTGTGCCGATTTTAAACAGTGCATTTTATGCCTTTAACGAGTGCTATTATGCCCGTTGGTTTTATATGCCGATATTGATGATGTGCCTTATGACCGCTTCTATGACCGAGGACCCCTCGGCCGATTGGGGCAGGGGCTTTAAATGGACACTCGGAATAACCGCAGCCTTTGCGGCAGCCATAGGCTTTTTCCCTCAGGAGGATGAAAACGGTAAGCTGATATTCGGTCTTTACACAAGAGACGGCGATGATTTATATTACACCGTAAGATATTGGATTATCTGTGCTACAGCGATAGCTTCGCTCGGTATTTTATATATTCTCCTGAAAGCGGTAAAGGAAAACAGAAGGGTATTTTACAGGGGCGCTGTCGCCTGTATCTGCATAATTTCGATTATTTACGGTAATGTATTTATTGCAACCGGCAGGTCCTATTCCTACGATATAAAGGGAACGATGATAGACAACCTGATAGAGGGAGAGGTTAAGCTTGAGGGAGACGGCTTTTTTAGGATAGATACCTATGACGGTGTTGATAATACCGGTATGTTTTTAGGGTATCCGACGATAAACGCTTTTCAGTCGGTTGTGCCTGCTTCGATAACCGATTTTTACGAATATATAGGACAAACCCGTGATGTTGCGAGCCGACCGGACGAAAATGTTCCCGCCATAAGAAGCTTGCTTTCGGTTAAATATATGCTCAGCAGAACCGACGGTAACAGCTTTGTAGATAAGCACGGCGACGCCGTGATATCCGGCTTTGAGTATTTAAAAACCGAAGGCGGATATTATGTTTACGAAAATAAAAGCTATATTCCCATGGGCTTTTGCTACGACTATTATATGACCGAGGATTACCTTGAGCCCTACAGCGGAGACAGTCGTACCAGAATGATGCTCAAGGCGGTTTTGCTTACAAAGGAGCAAATAGTTAAATACAGAGACTGTCTTGACGATGTATCCGAGCTAAGTTACGATTACGGCTATCTTGACGAGTCCGATAATTTTGTTGTTTCTTCGGATATTAAGCTTAACCTTGATGACCAGACTATGGCGCAGGATGCCGAAAGGCTGAAGAATAACAGCTGCTACAGCTTTGAAACAGATAACAACGGTTTTACGGCAAAAATCAACCGAGAAAGCCGAAGCCTTGTATTTTTCTCAATACCCTATGATGAGGGCTGGTCGGCTGAGGTAAACGGCGTTGATGTGGAAATCGAAAGGGTAAACAAGGGCTTTATGGCGGTTGCGGTACCCTCGGGTGATACTACGATAAGGTTTACCTATAAAACACCAGGGCTTTCGCTCGGGCTTAAGACTGCTGCTGTTTCCTTTGGAGCCTTCCTTATATACTTCCTTGTAAGCGTTATTTATATTAAAAAGCATCCGTCAGAGACCTGCTATCCCGAGGGGGAGGAGCTTATAAGCCGCTGGCACAAGGATGAAATAGCCGAGGCCGCAAGCGAGATATACGGCGATAACGGAGACGATGACGGCGATTATGCACCGAAATCCATACTGTTTTCGGACGATGCCGATAAGCCCTCGGGAGAAAGCAAATATTCGGGAGGCTTCAGCATAGACTCCGATATTTACAACGATAAATAGACTATCTGCCGTACGGTGACGGTCGAACGAGTACAAGACGGGCAAAAAGCTTTAAGAACAGTATGTAAACAAATTTAATAAAATTGCTTTAATACTTGATTTTAATACCGAAAAGCTTTAAAATATAAAATAGCGCAGTATCGGTGCTTTCGGACGGCTGCGCTGCTTAATATAAAGCCCGCAGGCTTATACTGCGGCTTGAAGGAGTTACAAATGGCTAAGTATACAGCTATAGGCGGTCAGGCGCTTATTGAGGGGATTTTGATGAAAAGCCCCGAAAAAACCGCTATTGCCGTAAGAACGAAGAACGGCTCGGTAGATATATCCTACCTTGAGGATGAAACCTTAAGACAAAAGCATCCGATTTTGCGTTTGCCGGTTATCAGGGGAATAGCGGCTTATATAGAATCTATGAAGCAGGGCTATAAGGCTATGATGATATCCGCCGATAAATCCGGCTTTACCGATATTGAGGAGGAGCAGGAAGAGGAAAAAAAGCTTTCCGACAAACAAAAAAGCACCCTTACAGCAGTAGTTATGACGGTAGGTACAATATTGGGCGTTTTGCTTGCCGCCGTGCTGTTTATGGGCGTTCCGAGATATATTGTAAAGGGCATTGAGTGGCTCTGCGGCAGCACACTTTCAAGGGTAGCTCGCTCAAGCATAGAGCAGCTTATTAAGCTTGCGGTGTTTGTTCTTTATATGGCGCTTGTTTCTCTGATAAAGGATATGCGCCGAGTGTTTATGTATCACGGGGCAGAGCATAAAACCATTTTCTGCTACGAAAAGGGTTTACCGCTTACGGTTGAAAATGCAAGAAAGCAAAGCCGCTTTCATCCGAGGTGCGGAACCTCGTTCCTTATCCTTATGATACTTGTAAGCATTCTCTTTTCAACCCTTGTTCAGTTTATATTCCCCAAGGTTTACGATATTATATGGCTTTGGATAATAATTAAAATTTTACTTATTCCGCTAATATGCGGCGTGGGCTTTGAAATACTCAGAGTCTGCGGAAAATACGATAATGTTTTCACTCGCATAATTTCCGCTCCGGGGCTGTGGATGCAGAGAATAACCACCAAGGAGCCGGAGGACTCTATGCTTGAAATAGCAATAGTCGCACTCAAGGCGTGTGAGCCGGAGGTTCCGGATGTAAAACGGCCTGAGGAAGAAAAAAAGGAGGAAGCTTAATATGGCAACGCTCTACAGAAGATATCACGAAACAAAGGCAAAGCTTGCCGCAGCCGGTATAGACGATTGTGCTTATGAGGCCATGGCAATTGCGGAGGCGGTAACCGGCAAAACAAAGGCACAGATAATAGGGGATTATGAAAGCGAGCTTACCCTTGATCAGGAGCGAAGCTTGCTCAGGGCGGTTGCCTTGAGAATGTCTCATTATCCGCTCCAGTATATTGTCGGCAGATGGGAGTTTTACGGCAGAGAGTTTTTTGTCGGCGAGGGGGTTTTAATACCGAGACAGGACACCGAGCGAGTTATAGAGGTATGCGTCGAGCATCTTAAGGAAATTAAGAGGCCGAAAATAATCGACCTTTGCTCCGGCACAGGATGTATAGGTATCACTCTTGCCAAGGAGGTCCCAGACAGCAAGGTTATATTGATTGAAAAGTACGAGGATGCTGTTAGGTATCTTCTTCAAAACGCAACCCGTCTTTCTCCGGAGAACACAACCCTTATTATGGAAGATGTCCTCGGTAGAATAAGGCTTACAAGCAGGGTACACCTTGTGGTTGCAAATCCTCCCTATCTTTCCGATGAGGATATGAAGGACCTTCAGCCGGAGCTTTTATACGAGCCTGAAACCGCATTTTACGGCGGAGAGGACGGGCTTTATTATTATAGAAAAATTGCAGAAAAATACAAACGCTATATAAAGCCGAAGGGGGCGCTTGTTTTTGAAATAGGAGCGACTCAGGGCGAGGCGGTCAAGGAAATTCTCGAAAACGAGGGCTTTGTTGATGTAAGGATAATTAAGGACTATTCAAGAAATGACAGGGTAGTTATCGGGACAGTGCCGAGAGTATAATGAGCTTATAAAACAAACGGAGGCTTTAAATATGGCAGATAAGAAAACAAAACCGCAGGCGACAAGGGTTAGTCCGGAGGATAAGGAAAAGGCGCTTTCAACCGCAGTTGAACAAATAGAAAGGCAGTATGGTAAGGGAGCTGTTATGAAGCTCGGGGAAAATGCTTCTATGAATGTAGAGCATATAAGCACGGGCTCGATAGCTCTTGATACCGCACTTGGAATAGGCGGAATACCAAAGGGCAGAATAGTTGAAATTTACGGTCCCGAATCCTCGGGAAAGACAACCGTTGCACTGCACTGCGTTGCCGAGGCTCAAAAAGCGGGAGGAACGGCGGCATTTATAGATGTTGAACACGCACTTGACCCTACCTATGCTGCCAATCTCGGAGTTGATATAGATAATCTTCTCGTGTCTCAGCCCGATTCAGGTGAGCAGGCACTTGAAATCGCCGAGGCGCTTGTAAGGTCGGGAGCAATAGATATAATCGTTATCGATTCGGTTGCCGCACTTGTAACAAGGGCCGAAATCGAGGGCGATATGGGAGACAGTCATGTCGGTCAGCTTGCAAGGCTTATGTCACAGGCGATGAGAAAGCTCACCGGAGCACTTTCGAAGTCGAACTGCTGTGCTGTGTTTATAAATCAGCTGCGTGAGAAAATCGGCGTGATTTACGGTAATCCCGAGGTTACTACGGGCGGCAGAGCACTCAAATTTTATGCCAGCGTTCGTATTGATATCCGCAAGGGCGAGCCCATAAAGAACGGCAGCGAGCTGATAGGCTCGAGAACGAGGGCGAAGGTTGTTAAAAACAAGGTTGCTCCGCCCTTTAAGGAAGCCGAATTCGATGTTATGTACGGCAAGGGTATCTCTAAAGAGGGAGAGCTTGTTGATATGGGCGTTAATTTTGAAATATTAAAGCGTTCGGGGGCATGGTTCTATTACGGGGATGAAAGACTCGGTCAGGGAAGAGATAATGTAAAACAGCTCTTCTGCGACAATAAGGAGCTTGCCGCCGAAATAGAGAAAAAAATCAGGGATAAATACGCCGAAATGCTCAGCAAAAAAGAAAAACCGAGCGAATCACAGGCAGAAGCCGAAAGAGTGGTAATGCCTATTGAGGCTCAGGAACCGAAAATAAGGCCGAAGAAAATAAATATCGATATTGCGGTTGACGATTGATGACGGTTATCGATATAAGGCGAGAAAAGCCTCATCTTGCTCGCATTTTTCTCTCAAGCGGCAGCGACTTTGCGATAGATTTCGACCTTGCAAGCTCATTTCCGATTAAAAAGGGAATGCAGCTTTCAGAGGCGGAGATAGAAAGGCTTACAGAGCTTTCGGACGAAGCGAGGGCAAAGTCAAGGGCACTTTGGTATCTTGACAGGGGCGCTCGCACCGAAAAGGAGCTTTACGAAAAGCTTATAAAGGCAGGCTTTAAAAAAGCTGCCTGTGCAAGGGTAATGGCAAGGCTTAAGGAATTAGGACTTACAGACGATAGGCGGTATGCGGCCGTATTTTGTGAAACGGCAGCCGCAAAGGGGCTTTCTAAAAGGGCAATAAGCGAAAAGCTTTATTTAAAGGGTGTGCCTAAGGCGATTATAAACGAAGCCTTGGATGAGCTTGAGGTTGATGAGGAAGAACAAATAAGGGCTCTTATCGAAAAAAAATACGCAGGTACCTTGGGTGACGGGAGCGACCGTAAGCAAATTGAAAGGGTATATGCGGCGCTTATAAGAAGAGGCTTTTCCTTTTCGGGAGTCAGAAATGTCCTGAAGAGCTACAGCGAAGAGCTTAAAAATATCAACGGAGAAGATTTCAATGTATAAAGTCAGTATGGTATCACTCGGATGTCCTAAAAATCAGGTGGATGCCGAAATGATGCTCTATTCCCTAAAGGAAGCCGGATTTGAGCTTGAGCCTAACGAGGCTGAGGCCGATGCTGTAATTATCAACACCTGCGGATTTATAGAGGAAGCCAAAAGAGAAGCTATAGAAAATATCCTTGAGGTGGCGAGGTATAAAAAAGAGGGAAAGCTGAGGGCTCTTGTTGTAACGGGATGTCTTGCCGAAAGGTATAGAGATGATATAACCGAGGAAATTCCCGAGGTAGATGCCTGTGTCGGAATAGGCTCAAATTCAAGGATTGCCGAAATAGTCAAAAACGCAATCGAGGGTAAGGCATCAAACAGCTACGGTGATAAAACGAGTCTTGACCTTAATGCGAAAAGAATACTTGGCAGCTATCCGTTTTCAACCTACCTTAAAATAGGGGACGGCTGCGATAACTGCTGTACCTATTGTGCCATACCGAAAATAAGAGGCAAAATGCGAAGCAGAACCGTTGAGGACTGTGTAAAAGAAGCTAAAAGGCTTGCCGGGGGCGGCGTTAAGGAGCTTACTGTGGTTGCGCAGGACACAACAGCCTACGGCACAGATATTTACGGAAAGCCTATGCTGTCGGTGCTTTTAAGAGAGCTTTGCAAAATAGAGGGACTTGAATGGATACGAACCCTTTATACCTACCCCGAGCGGATAGATGATGAGCTGCTTGATACTATAGCAAGCGAAAAAAAGCTGGTTAAATATCTTGATATGCCCATTCAGCACGCAAACGGTGAAATTCTTAAAAAAATGAACAGAAGGGGCAATTCAAAGTCGCTTGAGGAGCTTATTTTAAAAATCAGGAAAAAGCTTCCGAATATAACCCTGAGAACAACCCTTATAACCGGTTTTCCCGGGGAGACAGAGGAGCAATTCACCGAGCTTCATGCCTTTGTAAAGAAAATGAGGTTTGACAGGCTCGGCTGCTTTACATATTCTGCTGAGGAGGGAACTGCTGCGGCGAATATGCCGGATCAGATAGATGAACAGACCAAGGTTGACAGAATGGAGCTTATAATGGAGTCTCAGTCCATTATAGCCGCAGAAAAAAACAGGGAAAAAGAGGGCTCTGTTTTAAGAGTTCTTACCGAGGGATATGACAGCTATATAAAATGCTATTTCGGCAGAGGCGAGGCAGATGCTCCCGAAATAGACGGTAAGGTGTTTTTTATGTCAAATAAGCCGCTTAAAATCGGAGAATTTGTCAATGTTATAATTAACGATACAGTAGATTATGATTTATTGGGGGAAACAGTTTGATATGAACACTCCTAACAAGCTTACACTTGCGAGAATAATAGTAACGCCGATTTTTATGGCAACTATGCTTATTAAATTTCCGGGGCATTATATAGTGTCGCTGCTGTTATTTATAGCGGCATCGCTTACCGACCTTATTGACGGTAAAATGGCGAGAAAATATCATCTTGTAACCGATTTCGGGAAATTTCTCGATCCGCTCGCAGATAAAATGCTCACAACTGCGGCATATCTCGGCTTTATAGATATGCTGGGCGAGGAATATCGCTGGCAGATAATAGCTATAGTATTTATAGTTCTTTTCAGGGAGTTTTTGGTTTCGTCGCTCAGACTTACCGTCGTTTCAAGCGGCGGCGGAGTTATTGCGGCAAACCTTTGGGGGAAAAGCAAAACCGTAAGTCAGATGCTGGGGATAATTGCCTCCCTGCTTGCTTATTGTGTTATAGAGCTGTTTTCAATTAAAAATACCCTTATAATAAATATCGCCGTGCTCACCCTTCTTTGGATTTCCGCACTGCTTTGCGTTATTTCGGGAGCTGTATATTTAAGGGACTCTAAGGGCTGTATCAACACCTCGAAATAGAACACGGCGCTAAAAGCGCCTTAACCTGCTGCCTTTATAAGGCATATACTTATAATGATGAGGAGTTGACGGTATGTTTGACAGACTTAAGGAGGACATTCAGGCTATAAAGGACAGAGACCCTGCGGCAAGGTCATCGCTTGAAATATGGCTTTTGTACCCGGGGCTTAAGGCGATAAGAATGCACAGAAGGGCAAATTTTTATTATCGGCATAAAATGCTTTTTCTTGCAAGATATGTTTCTCAAAGAGCGGCAAGAAAAACCGGAATAGAAATTCATCCGGGAGCTAAAATAGGCAGAAGGCTTGTTATAGACCACGGAACCGGAATAGTTATAGGTGAAACCGCCGAGATAGGTGATGATGTGCTCATCTATCAGGGTGTGACCTTAGGCGGAACAGGTAAGGATGTCGGCAAGCGTCATCCCACTATAGGTAACAATGTAATGATAAGCGCAGGCGCAAAGGTTTTGGGCCCGTTTAAGATAGGCGATAATTCAAGGGTAGCCGCAGGAGCGGTGGTTTTAAAAGAGGTTCCGCCGAATTCAACAGTTGTAGGTGTCCCTGCAAGAATAGTCAAGCAAAACGGAAAGCGTGTAGATGCCGCTCCGCTGGATCAGGTTCATATTCCAGACCCCGTATGGCAGGAATTAAACCGCCTTGAAAGGGAAATAGAAGAGCTTAAAGGAAAAAGGAAAGAAAAAAATGAAGATATTTAACACACTTACGAGAAGCAAGGACGAATTTGTTCCGATTAAAGAGGGCGAGGTTAAAATATATGCCTGCGGTCCTACGGTTTATAATTTTATTCATATAGGAAATGCTCGTCCGCTTTGTGTTTTCGATGTTTTAAGAAGATATCTCGAATACAGGGGCTACAAGGTAACCTATGTTTCGAATTTTACCGATATTGACGATAAGCTTATAAAAAAAGCAAATGAAGAGGGTATTACGGTTCCCGAGGTTGCAGAGCGTTATATAAAAGAGTTCAGAACCGATGCGAACGGTCTTAATGTGAGACCGGCAGAGGTTCATCCGAGAGCTACCGAAAATATTGATGAAATTCAGCGCATAATAAGCCTTCTTATAGAAAAGGGATATGCTTATACGGCGGGAAATGATGTTTATTACAGGGCCAAAAGCTTTACCGGCTACGGTAAGCTTTCTCATCAGCCTCTTGAGGAGCTTGAGGCAGGCGCACGAATAACCGTAGACGATATAAAGGAGGACCCGATGGATTTCTGCCTCTGGAAAGGTGCCAAGGAGGGCGAGCCCTATTGGGAGTCGCCTTGGGGCAAGGGCAGACCCGGATGGCACATAGAATGCTCGGCCATGGCAGGCAGATATCTCGGCAAAACGATAGATATCCATTGCGGAGGGCTTGACCTTATTTTCCCTCACCACGAAAATGAAATCGCTCAGAGCGAGGCTGCAAACGACTGTGAATTTGCGCATTATTGGATGCATAACGGCTTTATAAATGTTGATAACCATAAAATGTCAAAATCACTCAACAATTTTTTCACTGTCAGAGATGTTGCCGAAAAGTACGGCTATGAGCCGATAAGATACCTTATGATATCCTCGCAGTACAGAGGTCCGATAAACTACTCCGTAGATATAATCGAGCAATCGGCAAATGCGCTTGAAAGACTTTACACCTGCAGAGACAGTATAGATTTTGCCGTTAAAAACGCTCCCGAGGGCGGCGAAGTACCCGAATTTATCGATAAAAGAAGGGCAGAGTTTATTGCCGCTATGGACGATGACCTCAATACTGCAGATGCTCTTGCTGCGGTATTTTCGCTTGTCCGTGAAATAAACACGGCTATAGCCGGTGGTGCCGGCAGGAAAACACTTGCCGCCTGCGCCGATGCTTTCGATGAGCTTACCGGTGTTTTGGGACTTGTTTACAACCGAAATACCGAAAATATCGACAGTGAAATAGAAGCACTGATAGAAAAAAGAACTGCCGCAAGAAAGGCAAAGGATTTTGCGACAGCGGATAAAATACGGGATGAGCTTAAAGCTATGGGTATTTTGCTTGAGGATACGCCGCAGGGAGTAAAATGGAGCAGAATATGACCCTTCAGCCCTTAGGCGACGGTGTATATATATATACCGTACCACATCATTCTTTCGGAACAGATGCGGTTTTGCTCGCAAGCTTTGCCGGAGCAAGAAAGAAGGACCGTATGGTGGATCTCGGAACAGGCTGCGGTATAATTCCGTTTCTTATGCTGAGGGACGGCTTGCTCACCTCGGCAACCGGTGTTGATATAAGCAGCGAGGCCTGCGATATTGCCGCAGCCTCGGCTGAAAAAAACAGCTTCACGAATTTTACCGTATTAAACAGCGATTTAAACGACCTTTCGGGCAAGCTCAGCTTCGGGTCAAGCACTCTTGTCACCTGCAATCCGCCTTATAAGGCTAAGGGTGCGGGTCTTAAAAACCCCGACCCCGTATGCTCTACCGCAAGGCATGAAACCGCCTGCACTCTGGAGGATACCGTAAGGGTGGGCGCACGGCTTCTTCAAACCTCGGGCAGACTTTGTATGTGCCAAAGGCCGGAGCGAATGGCTGAGCTTATGGAGCTTATGCGCAAATATAAGGTAGAGCCTAAAAGAATGCGTCTTGTGGCACAGAAAAAGGGCAAAAAGCCTTGGCTTTTTCTTATAGAGGGAAGGCGTTGCGGTAATACCGGACTTGACATAGAGCCTACCCTTTATATAGAAGAAAACGGCACTCCCTCAAAGGAAATGACCGAAATATACGGTAAATATTTTACTGACGCCGAAAATAAAGCAAGCATATAAAATGCGCAGGAAGCAAAAGCTTTTGCTTCCTGCGCACTCAGTTTTTCAAAAGAGCGTCAGCTCTTATTTTTATTCCTTAAAAGAGACCTCCGACCTTACCTCGGGCAAGCCGCCTACACTTGTCAGCACAGAAAGAAGACCCGACAAAAGCGAGGCGGAAATCACAACCTTCCAATTTATTTCACAAATCAAGGCGCTTGTGCCTATAGTCGCAACGGCGGTTTGAGCAATGGTTTTTACTGCTCTTAAGGTAGCGGCTTTAAGCCAAGCCTTAAGCTTTTTTCTCATATTATCACCTTTATTTTTTTAATCTTTTGTTAACCTCTGCCTGAATGGCGGAGTAGCTGTAGCCTGCGGCGGTAAGACGGTTTTTGCGTTCTGTACCGTTGCCCCATTTTCCCGCTATTACCTCATCTGCGATTTGAGCTGCACTTTTTGCTGTACTGTCGTTGCTGCCGGCTGAAAGAATTGCGTTTACCGCTGCCTGAACGGCAGGGTAGTCATAGCCTGCGGCTGCAAGCTTGGCTTTGCGCTCATCTCCGTTACCCCATTTCCCCGAAATAACCTCCCTTGCTATCTGAGAAACAGGCTTTTTATGCGAAGTGTCGGGAGCCTGTGCTGTGACCGAGCTTGTGCTGTCGGACAAGGCCGCTCCGGAGCGCTCTGCTATAACTCCTGCTATGGCCCTTGCGGCGGCCTCTGCGAAGGAGTCGCTGAGAATAATCGGTGTATCGGCAGTGCTGTCCATAAAGCCGCACTCAAGCAAAACTGCCGGCATCCTTGTTTCTCTTACCTCGTGAAAATCGGCGGTGCGAAGCGGTCTGGAGCGGTTACCGATAAGTCCTGTTGAGGCAATAAGGGCGGCGTACAGCTGCGATTGCCAAGAGCGGGTTTTCTCATCAACCTTAAGATAGGTGTATGCCTCTATTCCGCCGCCCGAGCCGCCGTTTATACCTGCATTGTGATGAATTGAAAGGTAAAAATCCGCTCCGAAGCTATTGGCGGCTGAGGTTCGCTTTGACAGCGGTATTTCGGTGCCGTCGTCTATTCTCAGCACGGATATATCCTTATACCCTTTAAGAATTTCCTCTATTTTATCGCAAATTCGTTTGTTTAAAGCATACTCTGCGGTTTCGTTTTCATCTATTGATTTTAAGCATCTTTTTCCGGGCGTTGTATATGCGTGTCCGGCATTAAGAGCAAGCTTGAACATTTTGTTTCCTCCTTTGCCGCCTGATATATATTATGCTGTGGCGGCGTAATTGTTTATTTTAATATAAATGCACTGACCATTCCGAGCATAGCTCCCATCGCACCGGTTAAAAGGGCGGTTATAACCGCTTTTTTATAATGCCTCATATCCTCTGCCGGTGCGTGCTCAACAGAGCTTAATCGGTCTGATATGTCAGCCACCTTTTCGGCGGTTGCCTTGCTTGAAAGGGCAAGCTCCCTTACAGCAACCGTAAGCTGACGAATGTTTTTTACCTCGTCCTTAAGCTCGTCAAGCTGATGAAAAATATTTTTATTGTTTGCTTCCAGCACGGAAAGTCTGCCGTATGCAAGCTCATCCATTATTATCCTCCTTTTCTTTTTGCTCCTTAAGAATAGTCTTGTATTCCTCTGCGGTTATTTCCTTCCAATTTTCACGGCTGTCGTTTACGCCTAAATAAAGGCGCTTTGTATATAGCCTTCCGTTGGTTAATATCATATTATCGTCCGCAGTGATTTTGTTGTGTTCAA
>CAYLQF010000013.1:0-21972 GCA_964385735.1 uncultured Ruminococcus sp.
TTCAGAAGAATTGATAAAAACGGTAAAGAAATCATCTGTGTTTGTAATTTTGTCCCGGTTGCTCGCAGTGATTACAGAATAGGCGTTCCTGTTTCGGGAACCTATAAGCAGCTGCTATCAAGTAATTTGAAGAAATACGGCGGAAGCGATGAAGCCTTATCAAGCTTTAAAAGTGAGAAAATCCCTATGCACGGATATGATAATTCGATTTCGCTTAATATTCCACCTCTTTCGGTAGTGTATTACAAGGTTCCCGCTAAGCGAAAAACTCAAAGTAAGAAAAAATAAATATTTTCCGTAAGCGTTATGCTGTTATCTGTATTATAATGCTTTGGAATGTAATTTAACTTATAGGAGATGTTACTGTGACAAAGAAAAAAACCGTTGCTATGCTCCTTGCAGGCGGACAGGGGAGTAGACTCGGGGTATTGACCGGTAAGCTTGCCAAGCCTGCCGTACCTTACGGAGGAAAATACAGGATAATCGATTTTCCCCTTTCCAACTGTGCGAATTCGGGTATTGATACCGTTGGAATACTTACTCAATACCGCCCGCTTGAGCTTAATGACTATGTTGGCTCGGGAAAACCGTGGGACTTAGACAGGAATGACGGCGGTGTCCACATACTACCGCCATATCAAGGACAAAAGGGCGGTGACTGGTATAAGGGAACTGCCAATGCCATATATCAAAATCTCGGCTTTATTGAGAGGTATGATCCCGATTATGTCCTTATTCTTTCCGGTGACCACATTTATAAAATGGATTATTCAGATATGATAAATCAACATTTTCATTCGGGAGCTGCCTGCACGGTTTCGGTTATGGAGGTACCAATTGACGAAGCAGGCAGATTCGGAATTATGAATGTTAATTCCGACGGTTCTATTTACGAATTTGAGGAGAAGCCGAAGAATCCTCGCAGTAATCTCGCTTCTATGGGCATATATGTTTTTTCGTGGGAAAAACTGAAAAAATATCTTACCGAGGATGAAAGCAATCCCGATTCTTCAAATGATTTCGGTAAAAATATAATTCCCAATATGCTTTCGGCAGGCGAAAAGCTGATGACCTACCGCTTTTCGGATTATTGGAAGGATGTAGGTACGGTTGATTCTCTATGGGAGGCAAATCTTGATTTGTTAAATCCGAAAATCAACCTTAATTTATCCGATCCTAATTGGAAAATATATTCAAGAACCGGTACCTTGCCCCCACAGTATATTTCAGATACCGCAAGGGTTGAAAACTCCCTTATAACAGACGGATGCGAGGTTTACGGCCGACTAGATTATTCTATTCTCTTTGAGAATGTTACTGTTGAAAAGGGAGCTTCGGTAGAATATTCTCTTGTTATGCCAGGAGCTGTAATAAAAAGCGGTGCTAAAATAAAATACGCCATTATTGCCGAAAATGTAACTGTTGGCGAAAATGCTTCTGTCGGTGCCGAACCATTGCAAATGGCTGATGAGGAATGGGGAATTACCGTTATAGGTGACGGTGTAGCTGTAGGTAAAAATGCTACTGTAGGAGCAAAGAAAATGATTTGTGAAAATATCGGAGAGGGGGAGAGCATATGAGAGCCTCTGCTGTGGCAGCCCTTGTATTCGCCAACTCGCATGATGAGCTGCTTGGTAAATTAACCGATAAGCGTTCTATGGCCTCTGTGCCCTTTGGCGGTAGATACCGTCTTATAGATTTTGTTCTTTCCAATCTTGTAAATGCAAAAATATTTAATGTAGGCGTAATTACGAAAGGAAATTACCGTTCTTTAATGGATCATCTCGGAAGTGGTATTTTCTGGGATCTTGACCGTAAAAATGCCGGCTTGCGACTTCTTCCTCCCTATAACATAAGTGGGGCCAAAAGATATAACGGCTATGTTGAGGCGTTATTTAACGCTATGGATTTTATAACTCGCTCCGGTTCGGAATATATAGTTCTTTCCGAATCTTCAATAGTGGCAAATATTGATGTTTCCGCAGCAATTGCAGAGCATATCAAAAAGAAAGCTGATGTTACCGTTGTTTATCATAAAGGAAAATTTCCCCAAAATTTTCCGGATACAATGAAAATTCAGCTTGACGGCGATGAGAGAATAAGAAAAATAGATTTTCCGACTGACACCGAAGAGGTTTGCAGCCACAGTCTTGGCATTGCGGTCTTTACAACAAAGGTTCTTATTAAGCTGATTACGAATGCGTACAATACCGATGCTTTTGATATTTACAGAGACATACTTGCACAAAAGGTAAATTCGCTTAAGCTATACGGTTTTTGTCATCAGGGCTATGCCTGCGTTCTGGATTCTCCCAGAGAATATTTTAACGCAAATATGTGTCTTTTGAACGCAGATATAAGAAAAGCTTTGTTTAATCCGACTCGTCCGGTTTACACTAAAACCAGAGATGATATGCCTACTCGTTACGGCACGAGGTCTGCTGTGCAAAACAGCTTTATTGCTGATGGGTGTATTGTAAACGGAGCTGTAAAAAACAGTATCTTGTTCAGAGGCGTTACCGTTGAAAGAGATGCTGTTGTAGAAAACTGTATTCTTATGCAGGGGGTTGCTGTTGCCGATAATGCCAGACTTTCAAATGTAATTTGTGATAAAAATGCGGTTATAGGTGAAAATATGGTGCTTAGCGGCAGCTCGGATAAAGCATTTTTTGTAAAGAAAAATCAGATCGTTTAAACTAAAGGAGTTATTTTATGAAGGTATTATTTGCTTCTGGCGAAGCCTATCCGTTTGCCATGTCCGGCGGACTTGCGGATGTTGCGGGAGCTCTTCCGAAGGCGCTTAGAAAAAGACTTGTTGGCTGCAGAGTTGTAATTCCGCTTTACAGCTGTATTCCCCAAGAATTGAAGGAAAAAATGAATTTTATTTGCAGTATAACCGTTCCCGTATCGTGGCGCAGACAGTATTGTGGCATATTTGAAGCGCATATGAACGGTGTAATATATTATTTCATTGATAATCAATATTATTTTAAACGAGACGGTCTTTACGGTCATTATGACGATGCAGAGCGCTTTGCATTTTTCTCAAGAGCCGTAATTGAAATGATACCACACATAGGATTTACACCTGATATTATTCACTGTAACGATTGGCAAACAGCAATGGTGCCTGTGTATCTTAACGAGTTTTACAGTCAAGAGGCAATATACGAAAACATTAAAACTGTATTTACTATCCACAATATTCAGTACCAAGGAAAATACGGTAAGGAAATTTACGGTGATGTTCTCGGTATGCCTGACGGCAGAGAAAGCATACTCGAATACGATGGCTGCATAAACCTTATGAAGGGTGCAATTCAATGCTCAGATAAGGTTACTACCGTTTCTCCGACATATGCCCATGAAATTTTAGAGCCCTATTATTCTCACGGACTTGACAATATTCTTAAGGAATTTACTTATAAGCTTACCGGCATTGTCAACGGAATAGATTACGATGTTTATGATCCGGAGCATGATATTCAAATATATAACAACTACAGCACAGACGATATGACCGGTAAGGCATTAAATAAGCTTGCACTTCAAAGGGAAACAGGACTTGCCGAAAATGCCGATGTCCCACTCATCGGTATTGTTACAAGGCTGGTAAAGCATAAGGGAATTGACCTAATAAAATGCGTATTTGAAGAACTGCTGCAAGCCGATTTACAGTTTGTTATTTTAGGCTCGGGCGAGTGGGAATATGAAACATATTTCTATGAAATGTCAAAGAAATATTCCGGAAAATGCGCTCTTAAGCTCGGATTCGATCAAATGCTGGCACATAAAATTTATGCCGGCGCCGATATGTTCCTTATGCCGAGTATGAGTGAGCCCTGCGGTCTTGCTCAATTGGTTGCTCTCAGATACGGAACTGTACCGATTGTTCGTGTAACCGGCGGACTTAACGATACTGTTTCCGACAGCGGCGATAGTCAGGGAAACGGATTTACATTTTCTAACTATAACGCTCACGAAATGGAAAACGCCGTATGGCGTGCCCTTCAAGGCTACAGCGATAAAAAGGGGTGGGATATACTCAGAAAGCGCTGTATGGAATGTAACAATAGCTGGTCTTCTTCTGCAAATGCCTATATAAGGCTTTATAAGGAGCTGTTGTACTGATTTTAGGGGGTTGAAGAATGGTTGAAATTTTACGATCTGTTTTCTTGGGGCTTGTACAGGGGCTTACGGAGTTTTTACCTATTTCAAGCTCTGCACATCTGAATATTTTTCCATGGCTTTTTAAATGGGACAATATTTCCGATTCCTTCGATTTAGCTCTTCACTTCGGGACTCTTCTCGCAATACTTATTTATTTTTATAAGGATTGGATAGAGCTTATAAGGGGTGGGGTTAAAGCAGTTGTTAAAAAGGAAAAATCAACGCAGGGAAGAATATTTTGGTACATAATCTGTGCAACAATACCTGCCGGCCTTATCGGTATGCTCCTTGAAAAAGGAATGAACAAGCTTGTAGGAGACAACCTTAATTTGGAAATGCTGATTATTTCGGTTGCTCTCATAGCTATGGGTATTCTTCTTTACCTTGTGGATGTACGCTGTCAATCTACAGTAAGCTATAAAAAAATGAACTTTAGGCAAGCGTTTTTGATAGGTATTTCTCAAGCTCTTGCGGCAGCCGTACCCGGTGTTTCAAGATCTGGTATAACGATGACTGTTGCGAGAAAGCTTAAGGTTGACAGAGAAAGTGCCGCAAAATATTCTTTCTTGCTTTCGGCGCCTATAGTCGCTGCCGCAGTTTTGCTTTCAATTAAGGATTTTACATTAAGTATCAGCTTTTTTGCAGGTATAATCTCAAGCTTTGTATCGGGTATGCTTGTTATTAAATTTCTTATGACATACCTCAAAAAAGGTAGCTTTAAGGCTTTTGCAATATATAGATTGCTTTTCGGTTCTTTTATAATCATAATTGCAGCTGCAAGAATGTTGTAATTATTTTTATCACCGCTTTACATCTGAAAAGCGGTAGTTGAAATCAGTTAGAAAAATTAAAAAATGCGTAAGAAGCCTATATGCTTGCTTCTTACGCATTTTTGTTTGTTTTAATTTTACATTTTATGTTTTATATCAAAAACATTTTTTTCTTTGACTTCACCTGAGCTTGTTGTGAATATTGTTGTTATTTCCTTGTCGGAAAAAACAAACCCCGTTCCGCCGAACTCACTTGAATCCCTTTGCGAAGACACGATCAATGGAAAAGCTCCCGTTTTATGCACGCTGTATTTGTGAGTATGTCCCGATATCATCAAATCGGGCTTTATGTTCTCTGATATCAATTCCTGCCACTCAGAATAAATTTCAGGCTCTTCCGGAAATTTCCCTGTGATATGATTTGTAAAAGGAATATGGCACAAAATAATTTTATTTTTAACATCCGGCGCATTATATTCGTTTTCAGCGTTATTTATAACCGATTTTATAAAGTCTGTTTGCCTTTTTCTCAGCTCGTGGCAGAGCATCGTTCCGGAATATTCAGAGCATTCATCAATATGATCACAGCCACAATCAAGACATAAAAACCATAGCCTTGAAATTCTTGCCGTGAAATATGTCTTTTGATTATCGGTAGGAATAAAATCGTTCATTATCTCTGCAAAGCGACCGATAGTTTCGTGATTACCCCTTACATAAAGCACCGGCTTTTCACCTCTTGTAAGCTCAGAGGCAATTTTATATATTAGCATAAAATCCCGCAATTCGTCACTGTGACACTGTATATCGCCGTTTAATATAAGAAAGTCGATATCTCCGAAGGCTTTTGCGGAATTGACAGAATGGGCGATAAAGCCGTGTGCATCCGCAATATAATAACATCTCGGATTATTCTCGGGTACGGGATAAAATCGATACTTATGGAAAGCCTCCTTACGGTCACAGGGAGGGGTATTGTGTGTCCGCTCGATAACCCTCCTTGTAATCACAGTATATTCGCCGGCAGCGTCAAGCTTTGACTGCGGAACCTTAACACAGTGGACAGGGCAGGAGGAACGCTTGATTCCGTTAATTTCATCGGTAAAAATCTCGTCCTTAACCATAACGGAGAAGAGACAGGCTTCAGTTGCAGGCTGCATTATCAAATAATTTTCACCTACAGCAAAAACAGTCGGATGCAGATAAAACGCCTCATTGTACGGAACGGTTTGATTATCCTTTATATCAACATTTATGCTGTTTTCAATAACCGTTTCTTCATCACAGGCAATTTTATTTTCGTTAATTAGAACACCGTCTGCACAGGTGATAAGAAAAGGTCTGTTTTTTCCTATAATTTCATTACCGCTGATGGTAATATTACTATGAACACCCGATGCCTGCTCGGGAGCATTTGTAGATGCCACTACAGCGACCGCATCACAATATTTTGTTGTTCCGAAGCCGCAATTTATGAAGCGGTTTTCGCTGATTTCGATATTTTTTGTGGAAATGCTCTCCCACCAGCCGGTTTCGGTGCATATATGTATGCCTTCGCCTGTACAGCCTTCAAAAAGATTGCATTTAATTGAAGCATTTCGTGTTTGAACGAGTATACCTCTGCCTCTTAGGTTTCTTGCAATGCAATTTTCAAAATTCAAAGCCGCAACCTCTGTTGCACTTGCCATACAATCTCCGATAACTGCTGCTTCGGCATCTTCCCTTGAAAGCTCAACAAAATACAGTCCTGAGTCGCTGTCAAGCCCATTGCTTATAACCTTTGCCGACCTGTATGGCTTAAGAGTTTTTGAGCTTACAAGCTCTACCTGAGTACCGGCATCGAATGTAACATCAATACCGTCCTGAGAATTTTGTGTTTGCTCGGTGTAAACCCGATTACCTTCGATTTTTCTTATTATGTGATAAAAGCCGTGAACATTGGTTGCATCATCACCCATACCCTCAAAGTAGCAGGTGTTAATATTTATTGTGCCGCTGCAATTTATAAAATGCGTCGCATCGGTATTGGTTGACATAACTCTTCCTGTCGCAGGTTTAACAGTCAGCCTATATAAATTTAGATTATGAACCTTTTGCCCTATAATTCCCATTCCGGGGGCGGCTTTAAGGGTAATATCCTCTAAGGTTATATTTTCACTACGGTATATATGTATAGCAGGTGCAAAGTTGTATATGTACCTTAAAACCAAAGATTTTCCGACCTGTACTTTATCCGGCTCATCGCAAGTAAAGCTGAATATACCGTCTTCATTTTTAACATTAGATATATTTTCAAATAGCGACATACCACCTTGAGCGCCGGAGTTCATATCAATATCCTGTATTGAAACTATAGGCTCACCGCCGTTTATACTAAAGGAAGAGTGAGGCTGTATAAATATTTTATTGTTGTTTTTTGAAATAACATCGGCGGTAAAATACGGAACATCTATCCAATCGATTGTTATTCTTTTAAGAAGAATTTTTTTACAAAAGCTGATATCAAAGGGAGCTATAAGACCGTTGAATTTTAAGACGGTATCGTCACCGGCAAATGTAAAATTCTCAATTCCTTTTAGCTCAAAAGCAGTATTTTTCACTTCTTTATCGGCAAATTTTACATAATTGTACGGAGAAAGCTTACCGGTCATAAGGTCGGTATAATTTTTAACACCCTTATCATTATACACTTCATATTCGCCGAAGGGCAGCTTAATTCCGTCATATCCGTTTGATAGGGCGTAATTAACAGCCTCCCTTATTGCGGATAAATTTTTTTTTCCTGAGCCGGAAGCGGTATCAAGATTGCTTATGATATACAAATTGTCCATTTTTTCCTCCTATTTAATATTTATGGATTTTAGTTGATTATAATATAAGCCCAAAGGCGTTAGCCTTTGTTAGCTGTGTAAGCCGCTCACACACCGCAAGTGCGGCAGCACTTCGGCGGTGGAACACCGTCGGTTTGAGGTTATTATAACATATTAAATATTAAAAAACAAGGTAAAACAGTATTTACATAGGCCGACCGTTGACAATCAAAAAAGCAACAGTTATAATAATTGTACCGGTATAATTTTTAAAGTTCAAAGCCTGTGTAGTGCCAAGAGCCGTATTATTATCGGCAGGTAGGAGATTGCGTATGAAAACAACAAGCCTATACATCATTATACCTTGCTACAACGAGGAAGAGGTATTACCCATAACTGCACCTATGTTTTTGCAGCAGCTTACCAAGCTTTCTGACGAGGGTCTTATAAGTAACGAAAGCCGTATTTTGTTTGTTGATGACGGCAGCGCTGATTCCACTTGGGAGGTTATATGCCGTCTTTCTAAATCGGACGAGCACTTTACCGGAATAAGACAAAGCCGAAACAGGGGACATCAGAACGCACTTCTTGCAGGGCTTATGGAAGCAAAGGACAGGTGTGATATAACAATTTCTATCGATTGTGATGGGCAGGATGATATCGAAGCTATGCGAGATATGGTTATTGCATACAATGCAGGCTGCGAAATTGTTTACGGTGTCAGGAATGACAGAAGCACAGACTCCTTCTTTAAGCGCTTTACCGCACAAAGCTATTATAAGACCCTAAATCTTCTCGGAGTGAACATTGTTTATAATCATTCCGATTACAGACTTGTTTCTTCAAGAGCCTTAAAGGAGTTTGCAGGCTTCAAGGAGGTTAATCTTTTCCTCCGAGGAATGTTCCCCTTGGTCGGCTTTAAAAGCACCTCTGTTTACTATGAGAGGCATAAGCGTCTCGGCGGTAAAAGTCACTATTCACTCAGAAAAATGCTTTCACTTGCTTTTGAAGGTATAACTAATTTAAGCAACAAGCCGATACAGCTTATATCGCTTTTAGGGATAATAGTTTCCGTTTTCGGATTTATAGGTATAATATGGGCACTTTGCGCTCATATTTCGGGGCATACCGTAGCAGGCTGGGCAAGCATAATCTGCGTAATCTGCTTTATTGGCGGAATACAACTTATTTGCACCGGAGTACTCGGTGAGTATATAGGTAAAATTTATATGGAGGTTAAACAGCGACCGAGATATATCATAAGCGAGAGGACCGACAATTTTTCCGAAAATTCCTCACAGGAAAAAATATAACTGTTGCTTTTTAAAAAAATAATTGGTATAATTCTGTATGGTGATATGATGGATATTTATATGACGGCAGCGCTTGCCGTTATTGCCGTATTAGGTGTTATAAGCAACATTTTCGGTTGGCTTTGGAAATATAAAAAAGCTTACACCCTTATCGGTGTCTTTGCAACAAGAAAATTTCCACCTGCAAAAAAGAATCATAAATATGCCGTTTTAATTGCAGCAAGAAACGAGGCTGCGGTTATAGGAAATTTGATTGACAGTATAAGAAAGCAGGATTATCCGAGCGAGCTTGTAGACATATTTGTAGTTGCTGATAATTGTACGGATAATACAGCGGAAATTGCACGCAAATACGGTGCGGTTTGTTACGAACGCTTTGACGAAGCACATCGCACTAAGGGCTATGCCTTACAGTTTCTTGTTGAGTCTGTAAAGCGTGAATACGGTATAGAAAGCTACGAGGGTTATTTTGTTTTCGATGCCGATAATCTTCTTAAGGGTGATTTTATTTTCCGTATGAACGATTCCTTTGATGCGGGAGAGAAAATAATAGTTTCCTACCGAAATACCAAAAATTTCGACGATAACTGGATTTCCGCCTCATATGCTCTGCACTGGCTTAGAACCGTAAGAACGGAGCACCGTGCAAGATCTGTTTGTCGACTTGCCTCGAGAATTCAGGGTACGGGCTTTTTAATGGCAAATGAAATTATAAAGGACGGCTGGAGCTACACCTCGCTTACAGAGGATCGTGCGCTGTCGGCAGATGCTGTTGTACAAGGGTACCGTATTGCATTTAATAATGCAGCAGAATTTTATGATGAGCAGCCTGTCGATATAAAAACGGCAATGCGTCAGCGTATCAGGTGGGCAAAGGGTCATTTGCAAGCTCTTATAGAGTCTGGCGGTAAGCTCTTCGTTAACATTTTTGTACTTCCGAAGTCTTGCAGAAAACGGCCCTTCTTTGAACGGTTACTTATCAGATTTATGAGCTACGATATGCTCACAACTGTTTTTCCTCTTTCACTCTATACCGTTCTGAAAAGAATAATTGTATATTTGTTGAGAATTTCTATTCTTATAATATCCGCAAAGCATTTCGGCTCGTATTATTCGCTTACGGTCGGAACCCTTTATTGGACAGGCAGAACTTATATTAAGCAAATAATAACGGCAGCCTATGTATTTATATCCGAGCACAAAAGGATTAAACCTATTAAATGGTACAAAAAAATATGGTTTTGTATTACTTTTCCCTTGTTTGACCTGATAGGTAAGCTGGCACTTGTAATTGCACTTTTTACAAAGGTCGAATGGAAGCCTATTCCTCATAATGCAGCCTTAAGCATTGACGATATTTCCAAAGCATAATTAAAGCTATAATAAATCCATTTTTATCTTAAATTTTTAAAATAGGAGATTGATTTCAATGAAAAAAATCACAAAGCACTTACTTTTATCTGTTTTATCCGCAGCGGTTTTAATCGGCAGTGTTTTTTCCGCACTTGCGGATGATTCGATTTTCGGCACTGCCGAAAACGGTATACGCTCACCGAGAACTAATTTTATGTACAGCCCAAACAGTAAAGAGTATCTTTCGCAACCGACAAACCTTGATTTTTCACAGGGCTTTAAATATTGGGGAAGCTCACAAGAGGGAAAATATCCGTCTGATTTGTGTGCAATTGAAACTGTTGACGGAAAAACCGCTCTTCATTTCACAAAGGTTGATAAAACATGGGACGGTATAGTTTGTTGGCCGTTTATGATTGAGAGTGCGCAGGAAGGAACCAATTTTGCGATTGTTTATGACTATAAGGGCGATTTGGCCGGTTATGAGATTAAGCTTTCGGGTGAGGGTGGATGGCTCTCCGGAACCTCCTACACCATTGTCGATTATGAGGATTCCGAAAAATGGAATACCGCTGTCTCCAGAACTATAAAATCGCTTCCCGATTTAGACGATCCGGCATCCGTTTATCATTTTAATGTGCATATTCAATACGGCGGGCAGCCTGAAGATTTTGCTCCCTGCTATTTTTCGAATTTCAGAATAGTTAAGTATTCGTCCGATGAGGAAATGTATGATCTTTCCGGCAATATGCTTGTATTCGAAACACCGATTTTAAATACAGACGGTGCCACAGCAGGTACAGATTATATAGACAACAGCACAGGAGAGCTTGATGACGGAACAGATGTAGCCGGAAACAATAATATTAGCTCAAGCGCAAATTCAGATAAAAATAAATCGGAAAACAGCGATTTTCCGATATGGGGAATTATATTGATAATTGTCGGAGGCATTGTAGTTGTCGCAGGAGCAGCAGTTTTAATTATCGTATTTAAGAAGAAAAAATCGGTAAATAAGATATGCACCGATAGTAGCGACGATCCTAAAGCCGAAAATTCAGACGAAAATCTTTAAAATTTATATAAAAATCCACTTTTGTCTTTTACGCTGTTTGCGTAGAGAATCGGTGTTACTCGGAGGAAAATATGAAAAAAATCATAAAATTAGTTTCCCTGATTATTGCATTAAATATAGTACTTACACTTGTCGGCTGTAGTTCATCATCCGCCAACAAAAAGATAGACGATACAAAATGGCACGATGAGGAGCTTACAGCCCCTGGCGATGTATTTGTTAAGCCGGATATAAAAACAGCAGAGGGAGCGCCTATTATAGGAGAGCTTTCAAGTCAGGTAAACCCCGGCAATTCTATAACGGTAACAGGAGAGGGCTTTACCGGAGCTAAGGCTTATGTCTATTCCCAAAGCTCAAAGGATAACGGTAAGGCAAGCGAAGCGCAAGTAAGCTTTATTGATGACAGTAATATAGTTGTTACCGTAGACAGCTCTATAGAATACGGAGCCTATGGTATATATCTTGAAAACGAAAATGGCAAAAGCAATTTGGAAATAGTAAATAAGCCGAAAATATGGTGGATAGGGCTAACCACACTTTCAGCAGGCGACGATATAAATGTTTACGGCGAAAATTTAACTACAGATAATGCCGAGGGTACCGATAAGGTATATGGATATCTGTTAAGTAAGGACGGTAAATACAGAGAGCTTTCCGTTAAGTATGCAGACCCGTATAAGGTTACCTTCACTATGCCGGACGGTCTTACTGACGGTGAAGTGTATGAAATAAAGCTGCATAATGGTCACGGAGGCGATGACTGCTTTGCAGCAGCCCCAGAAAAGGTTAAATTCAGCAAGGATAAGGTTAATTCCTTTAACGGCAAAAAGATAGATGTTACAGATTACGGTGCCGACCCCGCTGACAACGGAAATGATGATACAGCCGCCGTTCAAAAGGCAGTTGCTTCCGCAAGCGACGGGGATATTATATATTTCCCTGAGGGTGTTTATCTTTTAAACGGCTCAGTTGAAGTTAACGCTTCTTTAAGCTTTTTGGGTGACGGCGCTAAATCCATAATAATAAACGGTCGCAGTTCATCAGGCGAGGATGATGCAAGCTTTGCAGTTTATTCCGGACCCTGTGAATTTAATAAGCTCACCTTCAGAGATGTACGAAAGGGTAAATTTGCCAACGCATTTATTTCCGCACTTAATATGACGGAAAATAACGGTGCATACTCACTTTTTGTTCACAATTGTAAATTTATACAGTATTCTTCAACCCGATCTGAGGTTGCAACTATAATTGCCGAGAATTGCAATGGAATTGTTATAAGTAACAATTATTTTGAGGCAACAAAGCTGCTTTGGAGTAATAAGTCATCAAAGGTATTTGAAATAGGAAATACATATTACGGTAATTGCTATACCGGACCTTATTATGGCCAAAACGCAAATGTAATATGGAAAACCGATAAATTCGACGGTTCCGGTAACAAGTTCTACGGCAAGGATATACTGAACGATGACAGCGGTAATTTGGCAACTAAGGACGATTCAACCGGTGGCAGAACCTTTGCATTACAACAGTTTGACCGCAATGTATATATTGCAAAAAACACTATGCAAAGAACAGGTCTTCCAAACGATAATGCCGGCGAGCAGATTATGCTTGAGGATGTTCAGAATGTATATAACGATAAGATTGAAGCGGCAGATAAAAACACCATTACAATCTCCAAAAATATATCGCTCGCTTCCGATTATCAGGTCGCAATAGTAAGCGGAAAGGGTGTAGGTCAGGTTAGATATATTAAAGCGGTGAAGAACAAGACCATAACGCTCGACAAAGAATGGAACATTATTCCGGACTCAACCAGCCGTATTTCAATCAGCGCCTCATTCCATAATCTTGCAATATACAACAATACTTTTGACTGCTTCAATAACTATGCTGAGCAGGCAACAGCAACCTGTGCGGTTCAGATTTACGGAAACACCTTCAATTGCTTTATTACAAAGAACACGATGAAAAATATGGCATACGGTGTGTGTGTAACCTCGCATTATATCTATTCGAAAAATGAGCAGCGTAAACAAAATGTTGTTTATTGGACATATATTGACGATAATGACATAAGCAATGTAGGTGTCGGCATTTGGCATATTCTCGCTGCGCTCAGGGTAAGTGATGCTGAAACAGGCGGAGATATTCCTATGTACACAAGTCTCGGTGTTGCCGAACGAAACAATAATTTCTCTAATATTACCGATTTTGCACAAAGCTCGGGCAAAAACGGTAAAGGCGGTGTAGGAATATTACTTGGCACAAGAGCTATGTCAGGATACGAAATAGCTAACACCGATTGGGCCGGTTCTTGGGAGTATGGTACACTTATAGAAAAAAATTCTTTTAAGGACTGTGCTTTTGCCAATGTTTTGCTTTGTAAAAATCAGGGTGGAACGATTATGATTTCAAACGATGCTGTAAACGGAACACCGTATACTATAGAAGATGGATCTGCTCCCACAGCTTCAAGATAGTTCTTTTTCTTGACTTAAGGCTCGTATAACCGTATAATTTAATTGCGGTTATACGAGCCGAATTTATTATGGAGGAATATTGATGAGCATTAAAAAATCCACAGCAATGCTGATTATTCTTTGCCTGTTAGCAAGCTTAATAGCCTGTAAGGGCAAAGCCGCCAACAAAAAGATAGATGATACAAAATGGCACGATGAGGAGCTTACAGCCCCTGGCGATGTATTTGTTAAGCCGGATATAAAAACAGCAGAGGGAGCGCCTATTATAGGAGAGCTTTCAAGTCAGGTAAACCCCGGCAATTCTATAACGGTAACAGGAGAGGGCTTTACCGGAGCTAAGGCTTATGTCTATTCCCAAAGCTCAAAGGATAACGGTAAGGCAAGCGAAGCGCAAGTAAGCTTTATTGATGACAGTAATATAGTTGTTACCGTAGACAGCTCTATAGAATACGGAGCCTATGGTATATATCTTGAAAACGAAAATGGCAAAAGCAATTTGGAAATAGTAAATAAGCCGAAAATATGGTGGATAGGGCTAACCACACTTTCAGCAGGCGACGATATAAATGTTTACGGCGAAAATTTAACTACAGATAATGCCGAGGGTACCGATAAGGTATATGGATATCTGTTAAGTAAGGACGGTAAATACAGAGAGCTTTCCGTTAAGTATGCAGACCCGTATAAGGTTACCTTCACTATGCCGGACGGTCTTACTGACGGTGAAGTGTATGAAATAAAGCTGCATAATGGTCACGGAGGCGATGACTGCTTTGCAGCAGCCCCAGAAAAGGTTAAATTCAGCAAGGATAAGGTTAATTCCTTTAACGGCAAAAAGATAGATGTTACAGATTACGGTGCCGACCCCGCTGACAACGGAAATGATGATACAACTGCCGTTCAAAAGGCAGTTGCTTCCGCAAGCGACGGGGATATTATATATTTCCCAAACGGAACATATAATTTAATAGGTAGCATTACGGTTAATATGTCACTTAAATTTATAGGTGACGGCGATGCTTCGATTATTAAAAACGATTCTCTCCTTGATGAAAACGGCAAATCTTCAAAGCAAATGCTCGTGCTCGGCTCTGCCTGTGAATTTGAAAAGCTCCATTTTTATGATGTTAGAGACGAAAAGCTATCAAACGGTTTTATCGAAACAAAGATTTCCTATGATAAATCAGGTTCTTTTTCGCTTTATGTGCATAACTGTAAATTTACTCAATTTTCAAAAGAAAGAAGTCTGAAATACTGTATAACAGCCTCTGCTACGGAAAATGTTATAATATCCGATAACGAATTTGAAGCTACAAGTATGTTATGGACTAATGACTGTAAAAAGGTTTTTTTGACAGGTAATAATTATACCGGTGTTTTTTATACCGGTACTTACTATAATCAAAACGCAACCCTCATATGGAGTACAGCTTGCTTCGATGCTTCAAATAACAGCATTTGCGGCAAGCGTCTTGAAAAAAACAAGAACGGCTACCTTTCCGAAAGCGACGATTTCAGCGGAGGAAGAGCTTTTGCAATACAGGGCTTTAACTATAATCATTACATATCCAATAATATAATTGAGAATACAGGCTTACCGAAAGATAATGCCGGTGAACAGGTTATGCTTGAAAATATTTGTAACGAATATAACGACTTTGCGGTTTCCGCAACCGATACTTCGATAACCTTGAACAAAGCATTAAGCGTTAAAAGCAACTCTGTTGTTTTAATAGCAAAGGGCAAGGGCGTCGGTCAATGGCGATTTGTAAAGAAAGTTAAAAACAAAGAGCTGCTTCTTGACAGAGAGTGGACAATATTACCCGATGAAACAAGCAGAATTCTTGTAACCTCGTGCTTTCATAATTATGCTATTTACAACAATTCCTTCGACTGCTTTACAAATCACACCGAATATGAAACGGCTACCTGTGCTGTTCAGATTTACGGAAACACTTTTAACTGTTTTGTAAACAGCAATATAATGAAAAATATGGCGTATGGCATATGTGTGACCTCACGGTATAATTTAAGCGACGGCGACCACGATATGCAAAATGTGGTATATTGGACATATATAGATAATAATACTATTAGTGATGTGTCGGTAGGCATAAAGTGCTTATTGGCGCTTGTAAAGCCGTCGGGCGCCGGCGAAATACCGATTTATACAAGCATCGGAGTTGCGGTAAGAAGCAACAGCTTTGAAAATATGCTTGATTTCGGAGAAAAAACCTATAAAGCCGGTCTCGGCGGAATAGGTATTTCAGTAGGAAAGCAAAATTTGGATTTTGTTAATCGTGCCGAAACCAATACTTGGATAGGTCCTTGGGAGTACGGAACTATTATTGAAAACAACACCTTTAAAAACAGCGAAATCGCAAATATATTTTTACATAAGCATCAGGCGGGTACAGTAATCCTGTCCAATAAAGCAGAGGGTACGGTAACAGATGTATATACTGTTGATAAAAACGGAACACCGCCCGCAGCTTACCGTTAAAATTATAAAAATAAAAGGATACCTGAAAAATCGGGTATCCTTTTATTGCAAAAATCGACATAATGTGCTATACTGAATAAGCTGAATTTTTTAGGAATGAAGAGGGAAAAATGTTAGGCTATTATAATTATACCGTGATTCTTACATATATGTCGCTGCTTTCGGCAGTGTTCGGCATTTTTGCCGGACTTACCGGCGAAGGGCATCCGTTTATTGCAACTACCTGTCTTATGCTCTGCGGCCTTTTTGATGCATTTGACGGTATGATAGCAAGAACACGAAAAACAAGCACAGAGGATGAAAAACATTTTGGAATACAGATAGATTCCCTTACCGACCTTCTTGCGTTCGGTATTTTGCCGTGCACAATTTGCTATGCAATCTATATGAGTCATCTTGATATTCACAAAAAGAATAACATTTTAAATATATTACGCCCGTTCGGTGCACTTAAAACCTACATTTATCTGTTTGTTTTCTGTATGTTTATTTTGGCGGCATTGATAAGACTTGCGTATTTCAATGTCAGTGAGGCTAAGCGACAGAAGGAGTCGTCCGAAAAAAGAAAGGAATATACGGGACTTCCAGTAACATCGGCTGCAATAATATTTCCTACCGTTTCACTTATTCAGTTCGTTTACGGAAGAAGTGTTGATATTTCTCCGATATATCTTGTAACTATGCTCTTGACCGGCTTTCTTTTTTTAAGCAAAATCAAAATAGGAAAGCCAAGTCTCAAAGGAATTTCCATTATGGTTCTAATTGGGCTTATTGAATTTTTATTTATTGTATTTTTTGCGAGAACATATTTAACAAAGCTATGAACTTTAATAAAATAAAAATCAATTCGCACCCTCAAGGTGGCTCTCTTAAGTTCTTATATACAACGATTTTCGGGCGATTAATCCTTAAAATTCTTACAAGGCCGTTTGTTTCAAGGATAATAGGCGCTTATATGAGCTCTTCACTTTCGAAAGGAATGATTGCTAAATCGGTTTCAAAATTCAAAATAGATTTAGCTGAATACGAAAATGAAGAATATAGATGCTATAACGATTTTTTTACACGAAAAATAAAGTCTGAAAGCCGGCCATTTTCGGTGGGTCTTGTTTCTCCCTGTGACGCAAAGCTTACCGCTTATAGCATAAATGACGAAAGCGTTTTCAATATTAAGGGCAGTGAGTATTCCCTTGCCGATATACTTGAAAACAAAGCTCTTGCAGATAAATTTAAAGGCGGCATTTGCCTTATTTTCAGACTTTCTGTTGATGATTACCATCGCTATGCTTATTTTGACGATGCTGTTGAAGCTTCTTATTCGTTTATAAAGGGTGTATTGCATACCGTTCAACCGATAGCCTTTTTAAAAAATAAGGTTTTTTACCGAAATTCCAGAGAATACACGGTTCTGTCTACCGAGCACTACGGTCAGGCGGTTCAAATTGAGGTTGGAGCGCTTTGTGTAGGAAAAATTAATAATTATCACAGACCTGGGAAGCATAAAAGGGGAGAAGAAAAGGGTATGTTCCTTTTCGGCGGTTCAACTATTATTCTTTTACTAAGCAAAGCTAAAATCTTTAAAGAGATAACCGATAACACGAAGCTCGGTTACGAAACAATTGTCAAAATGGGAGATAGGATCGGAGACTGACTGTTTAAATATGGCTGAAGAGTTTAAAAAAATTGTATTTGATAGTATCAATGACATAAAACCGTTTTTGGGAAAAGAAAACGAATTTTCCTGCGAAACTACAGCAGTTAATCTTGTGCTTTGGAATGAAATGTACGATAACAGCTATCTTATAATGGATGGCTGTTTGTTTATGCGCTCACATTTCGGGGGCACTTACAGATATTCTCTGCCTTTTTCGGCGGATATTGAAAAGGCGGTCGCTTTACTTACCAAAGTAATAGGTGAAAAACCCGTTTTCTGGGCTCAAGATGGCGAGCGATTCGAAAAATTCAATACTGTTTTTTCCGATCGCTATGAAATTACATACGATCGTGATGCATTTGACTATATATATCTAACCGAAGCTTTGAGCAAGCTTGCCGGTAAAAAATACCATTCCAAAAGAAATCATATATCCTCCTTCTCTAAAAAATTCAATTGGAGCTATGAAAAAATAACGGACAAGAATATTAAAGATATAAAGCTATGCGCTGATAAATGGTATTCTGAAAATTTTAATAGGCTTGACGAAACTATGGCTTGCGAAAAAAAAGGCGTTAATACAATTCTTGATAATATGGCGACCTTAAATGCTGTCGGCGGTGCAATAAGAATCGGCGAAGATATTGTCGCATTTACAATCGGCTCGGCAATAAATAAAAATTATTTTGATATTCATATTGAAAAAGCGCTATCCGATTTTTCCGAAGCCTATACCGTAATAAACAAGGAATTTGCTCTCAACGAGCTTGCCGATTATAAATATATCAACCGTGAGGACGATTTAGGGCTTGAAGGACTGAGAAAAGCCAAGCTTTCATATAAGCCCGATAGGTTAATTCAAAAATATAATTGCTTTCCGAAGAGTGAATAAATATGAATACTGAAGCGAGAATAATTTACAACGAAGCCTTCGGTTGTGATTTGCCGTTTGATGATGCTTTATTCAATTTAATGGGAGATTTTATTCAAACCCTTGAAATAAATAAAAAAACTGTTTCTATGCTCTTTAAAATTCCTTGTACAGTTGTGTTAAACGGCTCCGAAGCAAAGGCATATTATATATACGCAGCTGCTACAAAAAAAGAGGAGCGCAGCAAGGGGTATATGCGAAAGCTGCTAAATAAGGTATCCTGCGAAAAAGATGCCGTTTATATATTGAAGCCCGCTTCAAAATCACTTGAGGTTTTATATTCGCTATGCGGATATAAAGCTGTCAGAGCAAAAACCGAATATAATCCCGATAATTATATAAATGTTATTGAGAAACACAAAAAATTAGCCGAAATTTGTCCGGCAGGCAGCAGCGAATATACTCTTATGTATAAATCAGACAGAATAATTATTAAAGACGGTATATCATTTTTACAAACTCTCGAATAGGTCGATATACTTCGGCGTTATATAAAATCGCTTTGGTAAGAATTATGCTATTGCCAAATCAGATAATTTGTGATAAAATTAGCTTAGGTTACTGCGAGTGAGTTTATGATAGGAGATTTTTTAAATTGAAATCTGTAAGAAAAGTTATTCTCAGCGCTGCTCTCGACTTTTTACTTTCCGCATTTGCGGTTGCACTTTTTGCCGTATTAAGCGGTAGTGGATTTAACTCCGGTTTTTTTAACGATAAATACGGTATGATATGCGGTTTGTTGATATATCCCGCAATAATAACCGTTATTAACTATTTATTTCGCATTTATACTGTTTTATGGGGCTATGCTGGTCTGCTTGATTATATCAAGCTCGGTCTTGCCGGCTGTGTATCGTCATTTACATATTATGTAATAATCCGCTCCTTCCACTCCAGCTTTACTGCACAGTTCAGCTTTCAGGATACCCTTGATATACTTTTAATAACGCTTGTACTTATATTTTCGGTAAGAATTTCTATTAAGCTCACAACGGCCTATTCAAAGGACAGCGACTGCTTTGAGGGAAATATTATGGTTATCGGCGCAGGTGCTGCTGCGAGAATGATAATAAACGATATTAAGGCAAATAAAAAATCGGGTAAATGCGCAATCAAATGCGTTATTGATGACGACCCCGAAAAAATCTCTAAATATATTTGCGGCATAAAAATAGTAGGGAATTCAAACGACATTATTTCTTCTTCGAAAAAATATAAAATTGATTCTATTGTTTTTGCTATTCCGAGCTGCTCGGCAGAAAAAAAATCACAGATTTTAAAGCTCTGCCAAAAAACCGATTGCAAAGTAAGTGTAATCCCTTCGGTTTATCAGCTTATGTCTGATGAAAGCATAAATTTAAGCACGCTTAGAAATATTCAAATAGAGGACCTGCTCGGCAGGGAGCCTATCAATATGAATATTGAAGAGATTATGAACTATGTCGAAAACAAGGTCGTTCTTGTAACAGGTGGCGGTGGTTCGATAGGAAGCGAGCTATGCCGTCAAATAGCATCTCATAAGCCTAAGCAGCTTGTGGTTTTCGATATATATGAAAACAATGCCTATGATATACAAAATGAGCTTTCAAGGAATTATCCTGAGCTTGATTTGGAGGTTCGTATAGGTTCCGTGCGTGATATGAACCGCCTTGAAAGCATTTTTAATCAGTTCAGACCGCAGATTGTTTACCATGCGGCAGCTCATAAGCATGTTCCCTTAATGGAGGACAGCCCTAATGAATCAATTAAAAACAATGTTTTCGGAACTCTTAATGCGGTAAAATGCTCTGATAAGTATTCGGTAAATAAATTCATTCTAATTTCAACTGATAAGGCTGTTAATCCTACAAATATTATGGGTGCTTCGAAAAGAATATGCGAAATGATAGTTCAAACCTATAACAATCATTCCGATACAGAATTTGTTGCCGTTCGCTTTGGAAATGTTTTAGGCTCTAATGGAAGTGTAATTCCGCTCTTTAAAAAGCAAATAGAGCGAGGCGGTCCCGTAACTGTTACAGACCCTAACATGATCAGGTATTTTATGACCATACCCGAAGCAGTTTCATTAGTTCTTCAGGCAGGTGCCTCTGCAAAGGGCGGCGAAATTTTTGTTCTTGATATGGGAGAGCCTGTAAGAATACTCGACCTTGCCGAAAATCTTATCAAGCTTTCCGGCTACAAACCATATGAAGATATTAAAATTGAGTTCACTGGCCTTAGACCTGGTGAAAAGCTTTACGAAGAAAAGCTCCTTTCCGAAGAGGGACTTACAAGAACAAAAAATCGGCTAATACATATCGGTCATCCCATAGATATTGATGAAGATAAGCTATTTTCAATTCTTGAGGAAATGCATAAGGATATGTCTAATGACAGCTATGATATGCGAAGCCTTGTCAAGCAAATTGTTCCTACCTATTCATATATTGTAAAGAAGAATGAAAAATTAAATAATTCTTTGCAAAAAAGCGCAAATTAGTATATTTTTTCCTTGATTATTTTCACCATATGTGTTATAATTACTATCGTCGCTTACAGGCGACGATATGTTTTGCGCTGATAGCTCAGCTGGATAGAGCATCTGCCTTCTAAGCAGAGGGTCGGGGGTTCGAGTCCCTTTCAGCGCGCCAAATTCCAAAGTTAAACTTTTAAGTTTGACTTTGGAATTTTTTGTTTGCATTATTTGTTTTTCAATATTCATTAAAAAGAACCCTATTATTAACGAACAGATTAAGGAACGATTTGAAAACAGCCAAAAATAAATATGAGATAGATATAAATTATAAGGTAGACTATAAAAACAAGCAAATCCCCAAAGGCATAAGTCTTTGGGGATTTTTGGCTGGGGTGGCGAGATTCGAACTCACGAATGCAGCAGTCAAAGTGCTGTGTCTTACCGCTTGA
>CAYLQF010000014.1:0-11599 GCA_964385735.1 uncultured Ruminococcus sp.
CACATCGCTCCCCCTTTGTCAACACTTTTTTTGCCTTTTTTTCAAAGTTTTTTTATCTTGGTGTCGACATAGGATGATGGGCACAACATCTTGTAGAATTTTTGAACAAGCGTTTCAGTTTTTAAATAACTGCGGTGATGTTCTTATGATATTTACTACTATTGACGCCTCTTCCTTACAGTTATCGCAGAAGAACTTTTGCGCCGACATTTCGCAAAATTCGTTTTCTTTTAGCTCATGCTCGGCTCTGTAGCATTTTTCGCAAAGATATTTATTTGACATTTTATCATCTCCTCAACACATTTTAAGTGAAAATAGCTTAAAAGTCAATAAGTTATTTTCACTTAAGGCATAATAATCATTGATAAAGCCGAAAGGTGGTATTTGAATGACAAACCGTTTACGGGAAATGCGGGAAGACAGAGATATAGGACAAAAGGAGCTTGCAAAGCTTTTGGGCGTTCATCAAACGACCTATTCAAGCTACGAAATCGGCAAGCTGGGAGTTCCCGCTGAGGCTCTGGCCGTGCTTGCGGATTTTTACAAGACAAGCGTTGACTACATTCTATGCCTTACAGATGAGCCTACTCCCTATCCGAGAAGCAAAGGCAACAAATGACCGTATATCTGCTCCGGCTTATGCCGACTGTCTTTTACAGGCAGTCGGCATATTTATTATCGAAAAGCAAATTCCCTTTACTCGGCAAGACCTTCGGCAACGCCTAACATAATAATGCCGGCAAAAACCGTAAAAATCACAAGATAATGCTTAAACGAAAGCCTTTCCTTAAGAAATATTCTTGAAAGAAGCACTGAAAAGACACAGTAAGCCGAAATCATCGGCGCCGCAACGGTGGGCTTATCCCCTATTGCATAAATATATGCGAACTGACCGGCAGTTTCACAGCCTGCGCCTATCCATTTAGGCAGGTCCCACTTGCGAGTGAATTTTTGCTTCTTAATGATGTAAACATAAACAAATGCGATAACACCCATTATAAGGAAGGTGTATTCGTAGGCTATATTTGCAGAGTCCTCATTTACATAGTCCTTATCGAGCAGCAATGCATCGGCAAAGGTTCCGAGACCGTCAAGCAGACAGTAAAAAATCGGGAAGAAAACCGCAATAAAGCCGCTTTTGAAGCGTCTGTTTTCAGGTCTTTCGGCAAGCTCGGCAGCCTCGTCATCATATTTTTTCTCAACAAAGGCAAGCCCCACAACGCCAATACAAACAAGCGCTATACCTATCCACGAAAAAACATCGGGCAGCTGCTTTAAGAAAATAAGGCAGAGAATACAGGCAACCGCACCAGAGGAATTGCAAATAGGTGAGGAGACCGAAAGCATTATATAGCGCAGCCCCACATAGCCGAGTATCATTGAGGATACATAGCAAGCTGTGGCGGGGAAGTATTTTAAAAAGTCTACCGGATAAAATTCGGTACCGGTTAAAAGCTCGAAGGTTGCGTGCGCTCCCATAACGGCGCCCACGGCAACCACTATTTTCCAATGACTGTATTTATCGTTGGGATCGGAGCCCATTTTTGAAAAAAGATCGCTGCCGCCCCAAAACATTATTGTTATAAGTGAAAGTACAAACCACATTTAAATTCTCCTTAAAATTATTTTAAAAGGGGAATTTCAGGAGGCGGCCTGCGACGGAAATGTCGATTGGAGGGTATTTTTTTAAGTCGCTTCGTCATAACAGATAACCTCGCCGATTATTCGCCGGCCAGCTTCTTTGCAAAATCTGCAAGCTCTTCTCTGCTGAAAAATTCAACCGTAAGAGTGCCGCTTTCCTTGCCGCTGTTTTTAACCGAAACCCTGCGACCGAGCTCGTTTTTAAGAGCAAGCTCAACCTCCTCGAAATAGCTTTCCTTATCCTTTGCCTTTTTGGGCTTTGCCGGAGCCTTGCCGCTCCTTGACATATTTTCAAGCTCTCTCACCGAGGCACCGTTTAACGCTGCTTGGAGCATTTTGCTTCGAAGCTCGCCCTCCTCACAGGAAAGCAGCGTCCTCGCATGGCCGGCGGTTATCCTGCCCTGCTTTAGAAGCTCAAGCTCGTTTTCGTTAAGGCTCAGCAGACGAAGGGAGTTTGCCACAGCGCTTCTCGATTTGCCGACACTCTCAGAAACATTTTCCTGCGTCATACCGTAGGTTTCCATAAGAGAGCGAAATCCGAGTGCTTCTTCAACCGGATTCAGATTTTCTCTTTGCAGATTTTCTATAAGAGCAAGCTCCATAAGCTCTCTGTCATCTGTTTCCTTTATAACAACCGGCACCTCGCTGAGATTCGCCATAACGCAGGCCCGCCAGCGGCGTTCGCCGGCAATTATGCGATATGTACCGTTTGCCTCAGGTCTAACAACTATAGGCTGTATAAGACCGTGTTTTTTTATACTTTCGGAGAGCTCGCTTAAAGCCTCCTCATCAAAGCTTTTCCTCGGCTGATTACGGTTAGGCTCAATATCGGAAAGTCTGAGAGTTACCGCAGAGCCGCTGTCAGAAGCGTTTTCGTTGAAGAGAGCCTCAAGACCTCTGCCGAGGCCGCCTTTTTTTGTTGCCATATCAGTGCCTCCTGTTTCTCTTTAAAAATTCTTTTGCAAGAGCATTGTAAGCATCGCTCCCCTTAGAGCGTTTATCGTAATACTGTATCGGACAGCCGTAGCTCGGCGCCTCGGAAAGGCGGACCGCACGGGGAATTACTGTTTTATAGAGCTTGTCGGCAAAATACTTCTTAATTTCGCCGACAACCTGCTGAGTAAGGTTCAGCCGCCCGTCGAACATAGTAAGAACTATTCCCTCGATTTCAAGAGTGGGATTGTACAGTCGCTTCACCTGCCGCACCGAGGCCATAAGCTGAGAAAGTCCCTCTAAGGCGAAATATTCGCACTGTATGGGAACAAGCACGGTGTCTCCGGCACTTAAGGCGTTTATGGTAACCAAGCCGAGTGACGGCGGACAATCTATGAAAATATAATCATACTTATCCCTTAAAACGGAAATTGCCGTTTTAAGCCTATCCTGACGATCCTGCATATCGACAAGGTCAACCTCTGCGGCAGCAAGATTCATTGAGGAGGGAATAATGTCAACACCCTTAAAATCGGTTTTAACAACCGCATTCTCTGCGCCTGCCTTCCCTATAAGCAGCTCATAGGTGGAAACGGCGCCCTCTTTTTTGCTTATTCCGTAACCGCTTGTAGTGTTTCCCTGAGGGTCGGCATCTATAAGCAAAACCTTCTTGCCAGCCATTCCGACCCCTGCGGCAAGGTTGACGGCAGTCGTCGTTTTTCCGACTCCTCCCTTTTGATTAACTACGGATACTATCTTCCCCACAGCTTTTCTCCTTATTTAATATGTAAAATCTATATTATTTATATATAATAATATTTATATATAGGCGTTTATAGCTCAAGCGCCCTGTAAAGAAAAATGTTTCATGTGAAACACTATGCTGAAACTATTATAACAACTATAGCTTGAAATGTAAACATTAAATTTACTACATTCTTCAATATTTTATATTGACATAAATTAAGCCGCATTGTATAATACCTCTTGGTGATTTATATGCAAATTGTGGCACAAATTATAGGAATTATCGGAAGTGCGCTGATGATATTCTCCTTTCAGCTACACGAAAACAAAAAGCTTTTCTTTGTTCAAACCGTTTCGGGGCTTTGTTTTGTGGTGAGCTTTGCTATGCTCGGCGCTTATCCGGCGGCGTTGCTTAATATAGTAGGCTCATTAACGGCAGCCGTTCTCTATTTCGGGAAAAGGCTTCGCAAGGTATATATTTTAGCGGCAATTTGCCTTGCTTTTGCGGCGGCGACCGCCTATACCTACTCAACGCCCTTTGATATCGCAATATGTATAGCCCAAATCGCCATAACCTGCGCTATGTGGACAGATAACGGAAAGACCATAAGGGTTGTCAGGCTTTTCTTCACTTCTCCCATTTGGCTTGCCTACAACATAACGGTTTTCAGCATAGGCGGCATTATATGCGAAGCGTTTAATATGTGCTCCGTAATAATTTCGTTTATCAGATTTAAAAAAAGAGGCTTTTAAGCCGGTTAAAGCCCATAGATTACACAAATCGTCCGTTTTATTCGGTCAACCGAGTAAGACGGACGATTTGTGTTTTATTAAATTAAGCTGTTGCTTATTTTTTATCCTCGGGCTTAAAAAGCAAGGCAGCAATATATCCGAAAAACAGTGCTGCCGTTATTCCGGCGCTTGTTGCAGTGAGTCCGCCGGTAAGGGCACCGATAATTCCGTATTCATCAACAGCCTCCCTCACTCCGGTTGCAAGGCTGTATCCAAATCCGGTAAGCGGCACGGTTGCTCCTGCCTGAGCAAATTTCACTATGGGCTCATAAGCGCCTATTGCTGTAAGGAAAACACCGGCAACAACATAAGCAACCAATATTCTTGCCGGCGTAAGCCTTGTATAGTCGATAAAAACCTGACCTATCAGACAGAGTGTTCCGCCCACAGCAAAGGCTCTTAAGCAGTTTAAAAATATTTCCGTAAGCATCATCCCTTCAAATGTTTCACGGGAAACATTGGCTTATATATGCTTATTATGTCTCTTTTATTACAAATTATTTAAAGCTTCGGAAATTTTGTTTTTATCGATATTTCTTATACGGATGCTTTCGGACGACTCTCCCCCTACAGTAAATCTTACCTTACAGGTGCCGTGCTTTTTGTCGGCAGGTGTTTCTATAAGCTTTATTTCGCTGAGGCTTTCTTTTTTAAAATGCATTTCTCTTAAGGACATTCTTCTCGTGCTGAAAACCGAAATGCAGCTGCCCCACTCGATTTTGCCTTTTTTCACCTCAGAGCGACAGGTAAAAAGGTAATAGGTATTTAAAGCTGCCGCAACAAGGGCAAGGAAAAGTGTAAACCGCAAAAAATGGCGTGCGAAAACGGCAACAATAATCACCGGCACCGCTGACACTATATACCAAATGCGGGGCATAAACAGATATCTGCGCCGGTTTTTGCCCGAAAATTCGGGTCTTACGGTGATTTTTTCTTCAATTTCTTCAGGTAATATAAGCTTAAGCTGAATATCCGTTTCTTTTCTGCTTCCGCAGGGTATTATAGCAGGGCGCTCGCCCTTTGCATTTCCATAGCCGCCAACCGCAGCACTCATAGTAAAAAGTCCGAGCAGCTTCATAAGGGGAGTCTGCTCTATCAAGACACAGTTTATACTGCTTTTTTTAAAAACGGTGTAGTGCCTTGAAATAAAGCCCGACCGGCTTTCAAGCTCGCTCTTGCCGACCGAAAGCGTAAAATTCATATTTTTAAAGAATGCCGCCACAAATGAAATACCGTAAAAAATTATAAAAAGCAGGGTTATTACATTTACCGCCGGCGGAAAATAATTGTTGAATTTCTGCGATATATAGTCTATTCTGTCGAAAAGCATGGTTGCTATTGAAATTCCGAGAAGATTACCGGAATATTTAATAACCGGAGCCCCCACAAGAAGTCCTGTAAGAAACGAAGAGCTTGCTGCAGAAAGTGCCGCCACTCTTGCGGGAGAAAATTTGACCGAAACCGGCCGCTTTCCCGAATACAGAAGCGCCGAAAGGCGGAGCGCATCCTTTTTTGAAAGCTTAAAGCAAAAATCCGCTTTTCCGCTTGCACCGGCCTCGGTGTTTATACTACAGCTCACGCTGCCGAAAATCAAATCGACCGGATTTTGCGATGCCGATACACAAGAAATCGCTTCAAATCCGATTTTCGCACCGCTTCTGATAAGGAAGCCGCTTTTAATCGTTACGAACTCCTCCTCGCAGGAAATTGAAAAAGCAAGCAGCCTTAAAAGAGCTATGGCGAAAACAAGTGAAAATGCAACCGCTTCAAGCGCCAAAACACCTGTTATTCTTCGATATAAAAGGTATTGTACCGCTCCCTTTAAAAGCGGTATAACAAGAACAAATAAAAAGGGCTTTAAAAAGCGAAGCAGCATTATAGGATGAGCCCTAAATACGGTCTTTTCGTTACTGTCAGTCTTAACACTCATCCTTTGCCTCCGATATAAAAGCCAAAAGCCGTTTGGCATCATTTTTATCCATTTCCGGAATAAGCGCAACACTGCGAGCCGCCTTAAGTGTTACGGCACAAAGTCCGCAAAGCCTTGCGACGGGACTTGCCACCGTTTGCGAAAAAACGAGCTTCGGATAAGGCATTATATAGGTGAATTTTACGAAAACGCCGTGACTTACGCTTATTGCACCGCCCTCGGCAGCCACAACATAGCTTTTGATAAGCCTCGGTATATAAAAGAACTCACAAAATGCCGCTACGGCGATAATAACGCCGCAGGGTATCCACAGCCACCCTGTAAGGCCGGTAAAACAGGCACAGGTGCCCGCCAAAAGTGCAAATACAGCCCCGAATCTTATTTGCCATAGCCACATAGCCCTTTGCGGCAGAGAAAATGTCATAACAGGTCTCCTTATAAATTTCGGTTTTGCTTAAAGAAAGCGAAAATATTATTTCCCTTTTCCCTTTATTTCTTCCCAGTAAGCCTTTGCCGTGCGCTCGTTTTTGTTATCTGAAAAGCTATAAAATTTTCGACTTTTAATCGAATCGGGAAGATACTGCTGGTTTACATAATGTCCGTCAAAATCGTGAGGATAAAGATAGTGCTGACCCCTGATTTTTGCCTCTTCACCGTCAAAATGCTTGTTTTGAAGCGCTCTCGGAACAGGATAGCAGCCGCCGCTTTCCACCTCTCTTGCAGCCTCATCTATTGCAAGATAAGCGGAATTGGATTTCGGGCTTGTCGCAACTAATATAACCGCATTTGCAAGAGGTATTCTCGCCTCCGGCAGACCAACCTCCTTTGCGGTATCAACAGCCGCTTTAACTATAGGAATTATCTGGGGATAGGCAAGGCCCACATCCTCGTTGGCGCACACCAAAAGCCGCCGACAGGCGCTCGGAAGATCGCCTGCGGCAAGTATCCTCGCAAGATAGTAAACCGCTGCATCCGGATCGGAGCCTCGCATCGATTTCTGATAGGCGGAAAGCAGATCATAATGCTCGTCGCCCTCCCTGTCATAACGAACGGAATTGTTTGATAATATATCCTCTACCGTTTCGGAGGAAATTTTACATTCAGTTTCGCCGTTGGTTAACATAACACACAGCTCGAACATATTAACGGCTCTTCTTACATCCCCCGCCGCACTTCGGGCAATTTTTTCAATATCCTCTTTTTCGATTGAAAAAGCTTTCCCCTGCTCCCTTGAAACTACCGCAACCGCTCGCTTTATAACCTCCGCTATGTCCTCTGCCGAAAGCGGCTTAAATTCAAAAACACTCGAACGGCTTAAAATCGCATTGTATACATAAAAAAACGGATTTTCGGTTGTTGAGGCAATAAGAGTTATATCTCCGTTTTCGATATATGAAAGCAGTATCTGCTGTTGCTTTTTATTAAAATACTGTATCTCGTCAAGATATAAAAGTATGCCGTTTGATGCATCGATAGAACCTATTTCGCCTACAATTTCCTTTATATCCGCCGTTGATGCGGTTGTTGCATTTAAATAGCGAAGCTTTTTGCCGCACCTTGAAGCAATAATTCTTGCCACCGTTGTTTTCCCCACACCGGACGGACCGTAAAAAATCAGGTTCGGTATGTTCCCCGAATCGACAATTCTTCTTAAAATCCTGCCTTCGTCTAATAAATCGTGTTGACCGGCAACCTCTTCGATGCTCGTCGGCCTCAAACGGTCCGCAAGAGGAGAGTTCATAAATTTTTACCTGCCTTTCTTCGCCGCCCGTACTATAAACGGCGGCATTTGTCATACAATTTATCGGTGATATGTTTGAAAAAGACTGTTTTTATCAAGAACGCAGCCGTCCTTACCGTTTCGGGACTTATTCTGCGATTTATCGGCATTTTATTCAAGCTTTGGCTTGCAGGAGCCATCGGTGCCGAGGGCATAGGGCTCTTTCAGCTTGTTTTCTCGGTTTATGTACTCGCCTCAACCTTTGCTTCAAGCGGAATTCCGACCGCCGTAACAAGGCTTTGTGCCGAGGAGCTGGCGCTTAGCGGCAAAAGAGGCACCGTGCATATTTTAAAGCGCTGTGCGGCGGCAGTAAGCGTTATTTCTATTGCTTCCGCAGCTGTTTTGCTCATTTTTGCCGATTTTCTGGCAAAAACCGTTCTCGGTGCGGCAGAATGTGCCGCAGCCATAAGAGCTTGCTCGCTTTCTCTTCCCTTTATGGGCTTTTGCTCGATTTTCAGGGGTTATTTCATAGCAAGAAGAAAAGCCTCCCCGGGAGCGTTTGCGCAGATATTTGAGCAGGCTGTCAGAATAATAACCGTCGTTGTCGCACTTAAATTTATGCTCCTGCGAGGCCCCTCTGCGGCACTTGCGGCGGTTTTTGCAGGCGATACCGTTTCCGAAGCCGCCGCCTGTGCTTTGCTATACGCCGTATACAAAAGGGATATAAAGCGACTTCCCGATACAGGCAGAAGGCGCCCTCCCTTCAGAGTTCTCACGGCGCTTAAGCACATTGCTCTGCCGATAACTGCGGGACGGTATCTTAATTCTCTGCTCAGGGCCGCCGAAAACATCTTGGTTTTAAAGCTGCTCGCAAAAAATCCGCTGCTTGCCGATAATGCCGTTTCGCTTTTCGGAATGATAAAGGGAATGGCTCTGCCGATACTGTTTTTTCCGTCAACCCTTATAAATTCGATTTCCACTCTCCTCATCCCCGAAATGTCAGAAGCAGCGGCAAGGGGCAGAAGGGCAGTTGTTAAAAGCACCACCGAGCAAATAGCCTCACTTACGCTCACCGTTGGCCTTATATGCGGCGCCGTTTTCTTCACCTGCGGCGATAAAATAGGGCCTCTGCTCTACAAGGAGGAGGGTGTGGGTTATCTTTTATGTATGCTGTCTCCCATAGTGCCGCTTATGTATCTCGACGGCATCTGCGACGGCATTTTAAAGGGACTCGACTGTCAGCGCTTCTCCTTTTTCGTAGCTATAGGCGATTCCGCCCTGAGACTTATTCTTATGCCTCTGATACTACCGAGCTACGGTGTTCTCGGCTTTATAGGAATTATGTATTTTTCAAATTTTCTTACCTGCTTTTTGAACACAATAAAGCTTATAAAGGTAAGCTCCGCCGAAATAGACACCCTTAAAGCGGTTGTTTTTCCGCTTTTTTCCGCCCTTTGCTCGGCGTTTGCCGCAAAGGCCCTCGCCGGTCTTGTATTCTCGGGAAGTGCAGTTGTATTTACCGTCACAGCCTGTGCTTTATCGATTTTGCTCTATGCGGCGACTATGCTTTTATCAGGCTGTATTAAAATCGACGATATAAGGGGGATTTTATAAATCTCGCCTTAGGTCGCCGAAGAAATCGCTTAAAATCGCCCTACATTCATCCTCGCATATCCCACCGTAAATTTCGGTTTCGCCGGCACCTATTAGAGAAAAAAGGTTAAGCCTGCTGTCGGCACAGCCGAAGCGACTGTCATAAGCGCCGAAAATCAGCTCGGATATTCTTGCGTTTATAATCGCCCCCGTACACATAACGCAGGGCTCCAAGGTGCAATAAAGAGAGCAGCCGTCAAGCCTCCAGCTGTTAAGCCTTTTGCAGGCCGCCGAAATAGCCTCGGTCTCGGCGTGAGCTAAAGCATTGTTCTCGGCTTCTCTTAAATTATATGCTTCGGATATTATTTCTCCGTTTTTAACTATAACACAGCCCACCGGCACCTCACCGAGCCTTGCCGCCTTTTTTGCAAGGCTTATGGCTCTGAGCATAAATTTTTTATCCATTTTACAGGTCGCCGTAATAATATTCTTGGTTTATATGTGAGGAATGGTGCCTTTTATGTATATGATTTTTCGAGGCAGTATATATAAAAACAGGCTCAAGGAACGGAAAAACAATCGAAAGCACAAGCCTTGCCGCCATACCGCCCTTAAAGAACACCGCATATACTCTTCCGAGCGCAATGTAATGAACAACCTTAAAGGCTGCCTCTGCCGCAAGAGTGACAAGGAAAAGGGGCACAAGATTTGAAAAAAGGCCGATTGAAAAGGCAAATTCCTCGCCGTTTAAAAGGGTGGAGTCTATAGCAAACACAAGGTCTACCGTATCCTTGATAATCATTAAAAGCAGTGCGCAATACATAAAAACGGATGCAATTCTCAGCAAAAGCAACAGTCTTGAAAGCGACCTTGCCGTGTTGCCGTGGCGATTTTTGCATTGATCCGAAATACAGCCGAGATGATACGAACGCATAAAGGGTATAAAGGAATACCACGGATGCACAAGCGATAGCCTTTTTGCGATTTTGTAGCTGCCAATCGCCCTTAAGTAGAACAAAAACGCTGCAAGCAAAAGGGCTGCTGCCGTAAGCAAAAAGCAAAGAAAAGCTACAAGGTTTACTTTAAATGCGCTGAGACCCAAATCTGCAAGAGTAGTCATCTGTTTCACCTCATATAAAATTTATGCAAGCTATATAACTATATAGAAAAGGGAGCTTATCAGACACAGCACCGCAAAAACTATAAGCATCGGCGTACCGAGTGCCGTTTTAACGAGAAATCCGGTTTTAAATCCGAAGGTGTCTGCCTTCAGAGCTTCGCTTTTTATTTTGTTTTTTCGAAGCATTAAAACGCCTATTATTCCGAGCAGCATCGACAAAGCGAGATAAACCCAATAAACGGTATAACGAATATATGGGGAAAGTCCCGCCAGCGGGCCGCTTAATAAAACCGATATTAAATTATTGCAAAAATGCACCGCACAGGCAACCCAAAGTGTGCCTGTTTTAAGCCTTACCACCGCAAAGCCTATTCCGGCAAGAAAGGCGAAGGGGATTTGAAGAAAATTAGCGTGTACAAGCCCGAAAAGAACCGAAGAAATTATTATTGCGGTCTCATCACCCCAGCCTCTGAGCATTCCGAGCGCTATTCCCCTACAGCCGAATTCCTCAACAAGGGCCGGAACAACGGCAGAGGCAAGCAGGGTAAGAATAAACGCCGATATGCCGCTCTCTGTAGGAGAGCTTGAAACCTCATAGGATATATTGCTGTTTTCGAAAATTTTGCCGAAAAGGGTATCTAAATCGTTGGTCATAACATTCGAAACAGAGCAGATTGCCAAGCCTATTCCGAAATACGGTAGCGCTGTTCCCTTAATCGGCCTTCCGAGCGGAGCTATATCGCTTACCCTCACTCTCCGACACCTTGCCACAATAATAAAGGGAGCCGTAAACAAAAGGGTGGAAAGCACGATTTGTATGGTGTTTATAAAGTAAAAATTGCCGGACAGCGCAACAATGCCCTCATTAGACATTCCGAGCGCTCTTGCTATTCCTATAAACACAAAGGACCACGCAAGCATTAAAAACCAAACGCTTGTAAAGGCGGCACTAACGGCTGTAACAGCACCCTTCAGCCCCTTAATATGCAGTCCCTCGGGTGTTTCGAAAATAAGAGGAGTTATCTTATCCGAGGTGAGCGGAGGCAGCATACCGTTCCCCTGTGAGGGTACAGAGGCTATTCCCGATGAGGGTGGAGCCGCATAGGTTAAGGTGTATACAGGG
>CAYLQF010000014.1:11699-21453 GCA_964385735.1 uncultured Ruminococcus sp.
GCCTCGGCTGCTGCCGAAGCCTCCGCACTTTGCGCATTTAATTCATTTTCGGCTTGCCGCTCCTCTGCACACTGTTCCTCCTCGGTCCTTAAAGCATTGTTCTCGTTTTCTGTCATATTTTTCACCGCCGGTCATTATGAATTATTTTTGTAGCATCTGCCCTTAAAAGAGCAAAATAAAGCGGAATTCCAAGCAAAACGCAAACTGCCGCTTCGCCCAGAGCAACCTCGGCGGCGCTTAGAGCAAAAACCGCAAATCCGGCATTTTCGTTCGAAAAGAAAAACGCAATTTCAAAGCCCACTATAAGTCCGTTCACAAGAACCGGCATTAAAACCGATAAAAGCGGACAGCCCTTAAGCTTAATTTTTCTGAAGGCGTAGGAAAGCAGAGCCGCCAAAAGGGTAGCCGCTGTTCCGAAAACCATATCTATAGGGTTATAGGAGGTTATATTGGCAAGCAAGCAGCCCACCGTAAGCCCCCATACGGCATCCGGCGTTATAATCGGCAAAACGGTAAGCGCCTCTGAAATTCGAAACTGAATCGGCCCATAGGCAATACCGAAGGCGGCGCTTATATATGTAAGTCCCGCATAAATTGCGGCAATAACTGCGGAAAAGGCCACGCTTTTAAGCTTATCGGAGTTATTCTTCATTCTGCTTCAGCCTCACGCAGTACGCAACCGCCAGCTCGTCACACCTCTCGTTTTCGGGATGACCTGCATGACCCTTGACCCACTCAAAGCAAACCCTATGCTTTTCGCAAAGCTCAAGAAGCGTCTCCCAAAGGTCGCTGTTAAGAGCCGGCTTTTTGTCCGCCTTTTTCCAGCCTCGCCTCTGCCAGCCCTTCGCCCAGCCGAGATTCATACCGTCACAAACATATTTAGAGTCGGTTGTAACCGAAACCTCGCAGGGCTCCTTTAAAGCCGACAGCGCCTTTATAACGGCAGTAAGCTCCATTCGATTGTTGGTCGTTTCCCTCTCGCCGCCCGAAATTTCCTTTCGGGCTCCGTTATAGCAAAGCACCGCTCCCCATCCGCCGATGCCGGGGTTGCCGGAGCAGGCGCCGTCTGTAAAAACAGAAACCTTTTTCACATCAATACCTTCTAAAACAGCCTATAACCCTACCGAGAACCTTTGGCTCCTTAGGATAAATAGGCTCAAAATCGGGGTTTTCGGGTAAAAATACCACTCTTTCGCCCTCAAACTCAAGTCTTTTAACGGTCGCCTCGTCACCGTCCATTCCGATAACGATATCCCCTCTTTTACAGGGTGAATTTTTATCGGCAACAACTATATCACCGTCTAAAATACCGGCGTTTATCATACTAAGTCCCGTTACTCTGAGCGCAAACAAACCCTCGGCACTGTCCGCAGGGTAAGGAATATACGACTCTATATGCTCTATTGCGAGAATAGGCTTACCTGCCGCAACTCTGCCTAAGAGCGGTACCAGCGAGGAGTCTGCCCCCTCGGACATTCTGACGCCCCTCGAGCAGCCGGCATCTCTGGCTATATAGCCCAGCTCCTCAAGCCTTTTGAGAGCTGCTTGAACCGTTGAGGTGGATTTAATTCCGGTTGCCCTTGCAATTTCCCTTATGGTCGGCGGAAGAGCCTTACCCGCCCTTGAGGCGATATATTCGTAAACCCTTTTCTGATTTTCGGTAATGCCCGTATTATTCATTCGGTTTTTCTCCCTTTCTTTTAAAAAGAGATTGTTTCAGGTGCGTTTATCCTTGTTAACCTTTATTTTAACATATTTAAACGCCTTTTTCAAGCTCTGTATAAGCTCTTTTGCACCCATAATGCAAAGGCCTGCTCCGAAAGCCTTTGAAAGAATGTCGTTTCCGGTCGAATTTGCGAGAAAAATGCCGAAAAATGCGCCGACTATGCCCCCTATCGCTATGGGAATTACCGTTTTGAAATTTATTTTTTTCTGCCTTGCGTATATTATAACGGCACAAACGGCTATCGGAATAAAAAACAAAAGATTTATTCCCTGAGCCTTGAGCTGCACGGTATCGGTAAAAACGGTAAGGTAAATTATAAGCACGGCTCCGCCGCCGAGACCCATTGCGCCCAGCAAGCCCGAAAAAAGCCCTGCTACGAGGGCTGCAAGGCTCAGCTTAAAAGCAGGCGAGCACCTGCGTATACCATAAATCCGCCGAACAGAGCCTTAAGCACCGTCGGTGAAAGCTTGTTTATAATAAAGGCTCCGATAGCTGCGCCTATAAGCCCCGTCGGAATAAAGGGGAGCGCTGCCTTAACGGTAACCGCCTTATTTAAGCAATAAACAGCTGCGCTGACCGCCGTTATCGGAAGAATTACCGCAACCGCATTTGTATGGGCAGTCCTTTGATCGGCTCCGAGCTTTTTAAGTAACGGTACCGCTATCATACCGCCGCCCGCACCGAAGAGTCCGTTAACGGTACCTATAATACAGCCCCCAAAAAAGCGCACGGAAAATTCCTTTACCTCTTTTTTGCTTTTGATTTTTTCGTTTTCCACTACTCTCACCTATTGTTAGCTTGCCCACTGAGTAAGGCTTTAATACCGAAAGAGGTCTTTACCTTTCGTTACCAAACAAGCAAAAGCAGCATATAAGCGGCAGTTCCCCCCGCAAGGGATAAAATCATATTTCTTTTCCAAAGGTGAAGCAGTACGGTTACGGTGATTGCAAGCAGCTCGGGCAGACCGTGACTGCCGGATAAAACATCAACACTCCTTAAGCAATATACCACAAGCATACCGAATACTGCCGACGGCAGCACTCTGCCGAGATATTTTATAAGGTCGGGTGTTTTCCGCTTTTCTCCGAAAACCATAAAGGGCAAAAAGCGGGTAAGCATAGTGGCAAGTGCGCACAGCGCTATAGTTATAACCTGCTCGGTAATGGTCATTTCACCGCACCCCCTTCATCGGGTACACCGTCTCGGTCAAGCCTTTTTCTGAAAAGGAAGAGCAGCAAAACGATTATCACCATTGCCGGAAGAATAAAGGCATCCTTTCCGAAGCCGAGCAAGCATATTACCGATACGAATATGCCGATAAGTGAGGAAATATGATTTTTTTCCTTAAGCCATTGCTCAAGAAAAATAACCACAAACATCGCCGTCATAACAAAGCTGATGCCGTCGGCGTTAAAATTGAGAAGCGAGCCGACTACTCCGCCGAAAGTCGAACCGACTACCCAATAAATTTGATTGAGAAGGGTTACGAAAAGCATAAACCAGCCCCTATCAACACCCTCGGGAACGGTCGCCGTACAGTTAACCGAAAAGGTTTCGTCACACATACCGAATATAAGATAAGGCTTCTTTGCTCCGAGGCCCTTGTATTTATCGAGCATAGAGATACCGTAAAAAATATGCCTTGCCTGAATAAGCAGCGACATTAAAAATACGCTGAGCGGAGCAAAGGGACTGAGCAGCATTGAAACCGTGATAAATTCAAGCGAGCCCCCGAAAATCACTATGCTCATAACCATAGGATAAACAAACGCAAAGCCCTCGGCATTCATATAAATACCGTATGCCAAGCCTATAAACAAAAATCCGGCAAGCATTGGCACAGTATGCGGAAATGCCGCCTTAAGCGCCCTTCTTTTCATAAGCCTCACCTCTTTTTTTTAATACGAGAAATATAGCTTTTATTTATGCTCAAGCCTAATTTCCCGACCGTAAATCTTGATTAAATTTACAGTTCTTTTTTAATACGGGGAATTCAGCTTTAATTTAATCTAAAATCTAAATTCCCGACCGTAAGCTTTTACTTGATTTATTGTATTTTCAATACGGTAAATACGGCTTTTGTTTATGCTTAAGTCTGAATTTTCCGCCGCTTTTTAGTTCGGGAAATACAGCCTTAGAATAAACACAAGCATTGTTTCTCGAATTAAAAGAGGCTCCCTTATACGAAATAAATAGGGAGCCTGCTCTTTTACCGTTTTGTTTTATAAGCTCTTACGAAATATCCTTTCCACAGCAGCGCTTATATTTCTTACCGCTTCCGCAAGGACAAAGGGCATTTTTACTTACAACGCCGTTACCCCTTACCGTAAGCGGCTTATCGCCGGTGTTCGTTTCCTCGGCAACCTTCTCCCGCTTTACCTCTTCATCCTTTTTAATTCTTACGGAAAGAATAAGCTTAGAGGTCTGCTCACGGATAGCATCGGTCATAGCCGAGAACATATCATAGCTCTCGTTGCGGTAAGCGACTACGGGGTCGTGCTGACCGTATGCTCTGAGTCCTATACCTCGGCGCAGCTGGTCCATATTATCGATATGGTCCATCCAATTATTATCAACACATCTTAAAAGAATTACCCTTTCAAGCTCACGCATAGTATCGGAGCCTATCTCGGCCTCACGCTCGGCGTAAAGAGCCTCTGCCTTTTCCTTAAGACCCTCGGAAATCTCCTCAAGAGAGGTGCTTCCGAGCTCCTCGGGGGTGTCAAAGTGAAGGTCGTCTGCGGCTGTAAGCCAGCCGGCGAAATATTCTCTCAGCCCTGTTAAATCCCAATCGTCGTGTATATCCGAGGAAAGATAAAGCTTGCAGCTGGTATCTACGGTTTCGCCTATCATACGGTGAATTGTCGCACTTATATCGTCACCGTCAAGCACCTTGTTGCGCTGCTCGTAAATAAGCTCTCTTTGCTTATTCATAACATCGTCGTACTCAAGAACGCTCTTACGGGCGGCAAAATTCATACCCTCCTTACGCTTTTGGGCGCCTTCTATTGTTCTGGACAGCATATTCGCCTCTATCGGCATATCCTCTTCAACCTTAAAGGTGTTCATTATTGCGGTAAGGCGTTCGCCGCCGTAAAGTCGCATAAGGTCATCCTCAAGAGAAATATAAAATTTTGTAACGCCCGGGTCGCCCTGACGACCGGCTCTTCCTCTCAGCTGATTATCTATTCGCCTTGAATCGTGGCGCTCGGTACCGAGTATGCAAAGACCGCCCGCCTGCCTTACCTTTTGAGCCTCGGGAGCTATTTCCTCCTTAAAGCGGTCGTAATATTCCTTGTATTTTGCTCTTGCTTCTATTATATCCTTGTCCTCGGTCTCACCGAAGCCGGTTGCCTCCGAAATCATAGCCTCGCTGAGTCCGTCATGCCTGAGAGCGGCCTTGGCAAGATATTCGGCGTTGCCGCCGAGCATAATATCGGTTCCTCTGCCCGCCATATTTGTTGCAATGGTAACGGCGCCGAGCTTTCCTGCCTGAGCTATTATTTCGGCTTCCTTTTCGTGATGCTTGGCGTTTAACACGCTGTGCTTTATACCTGCTTTTTTAAGCATTGAGGATAAAATTTCGGATTTTTCTATCGTTACCGTTCCTACCAGCACCGGCTGTCCCTTTTTGTGACATTCCTCTATTCTTTTTATAACCGCCGAGAATTTTCCTCTTTCGGTTTTGTAGATAACATCGTTCTCGTCCACTCTGGCTATGGGCTTATTGGTCGGAATTTCAACAACATCAAGCTTATAAATCTCCTGAAATTCAGCCTCCTCGGTTACGGCGGTTCCCGTCATACCGGAAAGCTTTGTATAAAGCCTGAAGAAGTTTTGGAAGGTTATGGTTGCAAGGGTTTTGGATTCGTGCTCAACCTTAACACCCTCCTTGGCCTCTATCGCCTGATGCAGACCCTCGTTATAGCGCCTTCCGAACATAAGACGGCCGGTAAATTCGTCAACAATTATGACCTCGCCGTCCTTAACAACATAGTCGACATCCCTTTTCATAATGCCGTGCGCACGGATAGCCTGATTTATATGATGAGAAATTTCCATATTTTCGGCATCGTTAAGATTTTCAAGATTAAAATGTCTCTCCGCCTTTTCAACGCCGCTCGGAGTAAGGGTTGCGGTTCTTGCCTTTTCGTCGACAACATAGTCACCGTCGTACTGAGTATCCTCATCGCTTGCCTTGTCATCCATTTCCTTTACCTTAACCATTTTTAGGGAAAGCACGAAACGGTTTGCGGCTGTGTAAAGGTCGGTTAATTTACTGCCCTGTCCCGAAATTATAAGCGGAGTTCTCGCTTCATCTATAAGAATTGAGTCTACCTCGTCGACAATAGCGAAGTTGTGCTCTCTTTGAACCTTATCCTCCTTATAGATAACCATATTATCACGAAGATAATCAAAGCCGAGCTCGTTATTGGTGCAATAGGTTATATCTGCGTTATAAGCCGCACGCTTTGCCTCGTTATCCATTCCGTGAACGATAAGACCCACCGAAAGACCCATAAAACGGTAAAGCTTACCCATCCACTCGGAATCTCGCTTGGCAAGATAATCGTTTACGGTTACAATGTGAACACCCTTTCCGGAAAGAGCATTAAGGTAGGCGGGAAGTGTTGCCACAAGTGTTTTTCCTTCGCCGGTTTTCATCTCACTTATTCTGCCCTGATGCAGTATTATTCCGCCTAAAATCTGAACCGGAAAATGGCGCATTGAAAGCACCCTGTCTGCCGCCTCCCTACAGGCGGCAAACGCCTCGGGAAGAATATCGTCAAGCGTTTCTCCCGTAGAAAGTCTGTTCTTAAATTCGTCTGTTTTTGCCCGAAGCTCACCGTCCGAAAGGGCCCTGTATTCTTCTTCAAGTGCAAGCACCCTGTCGCAAAGAGGTCTTATTCTCTTAATTTCCCTTTCGCTGTAGCTTCCGAAAATTTTTTTCATAAGTCCCATAAAGCTTAAAACCTTTCAATTAAGGCTGTACGAAAAACGCTTTTCGCCCGCCCCTTCATATAATTATAAATTTTAACTTTTATTTGTTAATAAATAAACCTTTTTAAATTATTTTAAATAAAATTCGGTATCCTCTCTGTAAAGACCGGAGGTATAGTCAACCGAACCGTCACTTAATATAAAAATTGCCTGATAGCCGTCAACAGAGTTTATAAAGTCTTTTGCCTTTTCACTGCCGTAAAGCACGCATATTGTAGCAAGAGCATCGCAATCCGCCGAGCTTTTACCTATAACGGTTGCGCTTTGAATATCTGTTTGGGCGCTCATTCCCGTTTTCGGGTCTATTATATGATGATATATTACACCGTTATATTCAAAATACCGCTGATATATTCCGGAGGTAACAACGCTCATATCCGAAACCTCTACCGAAAGCATAACCGTTTGAGGCTCAAAGGGCTTTGCTATGCCGATTTTTGTTTTTTCGGTTCCTAAGGAATATATATTTCCGCCGAGATTGATTATACCCTTTTTAACACCCTTTTCAAGGAAAAATTCCTTTAAACGGTCGGCAATATAGCCCTTGGCAATTCCGCCTACATCTATTTTTCTGTTTTCTGCGGATACTGTGTCTCCGTTTACCTCTATTCCGTTATAATCAACATTTTTTAAGGCCTCGGCTATCTCGCTTCGGTCCGGCAGAGAGGTGCCCTCAAAATCCCATAAGTCCAAAACGGGGCAAAGGGTTATATCAAAGGCTCCTTCGCTTAAATCGGAAAAATAAAGGGAACGCTCTATAAGGTCTGCCGTGCTTGAGGATACCTTTATTTTACCCTCTGCCGCATTTATTTTTGCTATTTCGCTTTTATCGTTAAACCTGTCAAAAAGCTCACCGTAGTGTTCACAAAGCTCAAAAGCCTCGTTTAAGACTTCATTATCGCATTCTATATCAAGCTTAACCACCGTATCGTACAAAAAACGGGTTGTAAGCCTACCCTCTTTTTCAGCAGAGCCGCAGCCGCAAAGAGCGAAAATTATAAGCACTGCATTTAATGATAAAAGCTTTTTCATAAGGTACATTATATAATATCTTTCGTTTTTTGTAAAGATAGTAAAATAAATAATGTTGACGGTGATTGTCGCAAATTTTAATGTTATATTATTTTTCGGTTGAAATAACTTTTATTATATGTTATACTTATTTAGTATTATTATAAATATTATATATAAGGCGGGAATTTTAATGGCGGATATGCCCTTAGGGGAAATTTGGAGTGCCGTTTGTGCGGAATGTGAAAAAAAAGTTTCAAAAATTGCGTTTGACTGTTTTTTAAGAGAACTTAAGCCGGTTGAAATAGCAGACGGCGCCTTTATAATTTCTCATCCTAATGAATATATGTGCAATATGATAGAAAATAACTATTCTCCTCTTTTATCGGAATGTATAAAAGAGGTTATGGGAATAGAGCTTACTCCGAGAGTTATTTTCGAATCCGAGGAGGATAAGATATTAAAGGCGGAAACTATGAGTGAGGGGCTTACCTTTGAGGCCTTTTTCACCTTTGAAAACTTTATAGTAGGCTCATCAAACCGTTTTGCTCAGGCGGCTGCCTGTGCGGTAGCGGAAAATCCGGGACTTATAAATTACAATCCTCTTGTTATTTACGGTCCCTCGGGTGTAGGTAAAACTCACCTTTTGCTTGCAATTAAAAATCAAATAAAAAAGAATTTTCCATCAAAAAGAATAGAATATACAAGGGGCGAGGATTTTACAAATCAGCTTATTCAGGCTATACACGAGGGTAAAATAGGTCTCGGCACACCCGACGATTTCAGAACTCGCTACAGAAACGCCGATGTTCTGCTTATAGACGATATTCATTTTATTGCGGGTAAGGAGCAAACTCAGGAGGAATTTTTCAATACATTTAATACACTTTATCAAAACAATAAACAGATAGTAGTAACTCTTGACAGACCGCTTAAGGAAATAAAAACCCTTGATGAAAGAATAAGGTCACGCCTTTCCTGCGGACTTTTTGCCGATATCGGCTCACCGGACTTTGAAACAAGAGTGGCTATTATAATCAAAAAGGCTCAGCAGGGCGGCTTTGAGCTTGATGAGGATATTATTTACTACATAGCCGAGCATATAAAATCAAACACCCGTCAGATAGAGGGGGTTATAAAAAAGCTACAGGCATTTATAAAAATACAAAACCGTGTTCCCACGGTCGGTATAGTTCAAGGCTTTATAAAGGATGTTATTAACGATACCCAGCCCGAGCCGATAAAAATCGAAAAAATAATAGCCGAGGTTGCTAAAACCTATAATGTTTCGGAAAGTGATATTCTTTCAAACAGAAAAACCGCAAATTTGGTGCTTGCAAGGCAGGTTGCAATGTATATTGCAAGAGAAACCACAGAATTTTCATTTAAGGCAATCGGTGAAAGCTTCGGAAAGGATCATTCCACGGTTTTGTATAATGTGAACCGAATAGAAAAATTTTTAAGCGAACGCCCTTACGAAAAAGAGCTTGTTGAGGATATTATAAAAAATCTTAAAAGCTCTTCTTAAAAAAGGACAGGTTATCAACATTTTTAACCTTAATAAACATACCATTTATTAACAATAGGTTTATAACAACATCTCAGCTTACATTTATTCACTTTTTATAATACAATTGTTAAACCGTAAAAATAACCTCTACTATGCATAATAAGGTCATTTTAACATTTTTAACCGCCCTTATTATTACTGGTATATAATATTACTTTTTATATAAAGAAATTTTTGATTTTTTTAAAAGAAAAAAATATATTTATGCCGACCGAGGCGACGGTTGAAGCAGCGAGCCAAATGAGGTGCAGCATTTTTGGCTCCCTATGACGAGGGAAATGTCACCATGAGATGACTGAGAAAGAGAACTGATACAGTTTCAATATATTAAGCTTTAAGTATTTATGCTTTATAATCTCTCCCTCCGTCTTTTGCTTCGCAAAATCCACCTCCCTCGTCAGAGGGAGGCAAAGTACAGTTTTTCTTCACTTTCAAATATATTTATA
>CAYLQF010000015.1:0-19609 GCA_964385735.1 uncultured Ruminococcus sp.
GGATACCGATACCCTGTTCGGGATTTTTTCTCAAACCGCTTCTCAGGTACAGGAGGATATAAATCGGCAAAAAGGGGCGGTTTCGCTCTTCTGTCGGCTTGTTAACGAATATTCCGAAAAGCTGTTCGATGCTTATAGCGAGGCTGATAATTTCGATTTTTATAATACCGAGCAGCTTGCTCTCAAGCTTCTTTGCACCTGCGATGAAAACGGCAGGATTGTAAAAAGAGAAGAAAACTCCGAGCTTTGCGAGCGTTATGATGAGATTCTTGTTGATGAATTTCAGGATGTTAACGATCTTCAGAATACACTTTTTTCAATTCTTTCAAAAAATGACGAAAATCTTTTTGTAGTCGGCGATATGAAGCAAAGCATATACGGCTTCAGAGGTGCAAATCCGAAAAATTTTCTTAAAAAGAAAAACACTTATAAGGATATTGATTTATGTACAGAGCCGAATCAGCCGAAAAAAATCATACTTTCGGATAATTTCAGAAGTCGCAAAGGAGTTTGCGATTTTATAAATTATTTTTTCGAAGCAATGCAGGGAACGATCCAAAACGGATATATATACGATACCTCCGAAAAGCTCAATCCTGCGGCAAAATTTAAGGAAAACGGTGAAGTGGCGGTGAAGCTTGCCGTTATAAATAAGGCTGATTCCGAAGAAGCCGACAGCCTTATTGAAACAGAGGCAAGGGCCGTTGCCGATTATATATATAAAACCGTTGAATCAAAAAAGGCAGTAATTCATACGGCGGACGGCGGACTCAGAGAGGCACAATTCGGAGATTTTGCTATACTTGTTAATTCTTTGAAGTCAAGCAAGGCCCCCATTGTGGAAGCGCTTAAGGCAAGGAATATACCTGTAAATGCCGAGAATGTTCCTTATAACGAGTCCTATGAAATAGTTCTTATGCTTTCGCTTTTAAAGCTTATAGATAATCCCAAAAACGACGCACAGCTTATTGCTGTTATGATGTCTCCTATGTTTTCTTTTACTGCTGAGGAGCTTGCCCTTATAAGAAGCGGATGTGTAACCGAGGATGTTTATTCTGCGGTTGCTTCGGCGGCCGAAAAAGGGAATGAAAAGGCAAAAAAATTTCTTGAATCGCTGCGGGATATGCGTAGGCAGGCTGCTTTGTTAGCCTTACCTGAGCTTATCGAAAAGCTTATTTTAACCTCCGGTATAATAAATTTTGTTTCCGCTATGCCAAACGGTCGGGTTAGAAGAAGTAATCTTATTTCATTGTCAAAATATGCAAAGAGCTTCGGCTCTGATAACGGCAGAGGTATATCGGCGTTTGTTGATTATATTCTCAGCTGCGAGCCGCAAAGCTTTAAATCAGCTTCCTTACCCGATAAAAATGCCGTAAGCATTATGACTATGCATGCTTCAAAGGGCTTACAGTTTCCGATTTGTATCCTTGCAAATAACAGCTCAGAATTCAATAAGAGCGACTCTATAAGCAGGATACTGTTTGACGGGGAAAACGGAATTACCTTTAAATACTTCGATGAGCTTACCGGTGTTGAAAAGGATTCGATAGGTCATCGCATTTCTTCAAAGCAAACCGCAATGTCTGCGCCTGAGGAGAAGCTGAGACTTCTCTATGTTGCTATGACAAGGGCTGAGGATTCGCTTGTTATCTTTTCCTCCTCTAAGGAGCTTGAAAAGAGGGTTGGCAATATATCCGCAAAGGTTTCACACGGTGTAAGTCCGTCCTTTGTGAAACGCTCGGTATGTATGAACGATTGGATAATTGCGGCTGCTCTTCGCCATCCGGACGGTAAAGCCCTGCGAAGGCTCGCCTGTGTTAATATTACACCCGTGCAGACCGAAAGCCGTTTTGAGATAATAAACTGTCTGCCTTCTCGTATAAATAAAGCTCCTCAACGCAGGGCAGCTTCGGGTGTTGCAAATCTATCGGTAGCAAATAGAATAAAGCATAATTTGGCTTATGCTTATCCCTACAGGGAGCTTGGGAAAATACAGGCAAAAATGTCTGTTTCTGCTCTTGCAAATAAGGAGGAAGGCTTGAAATTCGGATTTTCCTCTCGACCCTCCTTTATGCTGAAGGGAGGTCTTACTCCTGCAGAACGGGGAACTGCGATACATAAGCTTATGCAGTATTGCAGATTTTCTCCAAATCCGGATTTGGCAGAGGAAGTACAACGCCTGTTCGAATATGGCTTTATTTCCGAAAAAGAGGCGGACTGTATAGATATTTCTCTTGTATCCCGATTTTTTGAAAGCGGGCTTTTTAAGCGAATACTCGCTTCCAATGATGTTCGACGGGAAATGAGGTTTATGACCGAGGTGCCTGCATACAGGCTTGACCGTGAGCTTTCAGCTACAGCTCGTAACACGCCGATTATAATTCAGGGAGCTGTTGATTTGTGCTTCGAAGAGGCTGACGGTATAGTCATAGTAGACTTTAAGACCGATAGGGTTCAGGCTGAGGAGGAGCTCAAAAACACATATAAGGAGCAGCTTGATATTTATTCAAAGGCTTGCGAAAAAATATTTGCAAAGCCGGTAAAGGAAAGAATAATATATTCGTTTATTCTCTCAAAGGAAATAAAGGTTTGATTTTAAGGTTAATTAAAAAAACAGCAGGCAAGCCTATGTGCTTGCCTGTTGCTTACGGTCTTTTTTCTTTATAAGCTTCCTTTATAGTAAGGGTGAGCTCATTTCTTTCGTCATCCTTTAATGCTCTCAGCATTCTTATTATTTCAGCTTCCTCATTTGAGAGAGCAATACTTGAATTGTCAAATACATTTTGGCTTTGAACATAAATCAAATTCTGCTCCCCAGCTTCAAACCGCTCAGAACCGGAGGCAGTCTTTTTTCTGATTTGATTTGTATTTACATCCTTACTGTAGAAAAATCCTTCCATAGGTACATTAAATGTCTCGGACATTTTTTTAATTACATCAATAGACGGATTTCCGTATTTTTCAAGCTTTGCGTAGGTATTCCTCTCAAGGCCCAGCAAATCCGCCATTTCTTCTTGAGTATAGCCCGATTTTTTCCGATAGGCGTATATTTTGTGATTGATGTCAGTAGAAAACTCGAATTCGAGCACAATATCCCCTCCAGTGTGAATTTTTACTTGACTTAATAGGATTTTAAATGTATAATCATATGGTGATACTTTTAAAATGTGCTGAAGTGGCTCAGTTGGTAGAGCAGCTGATTCGTAATCAGCAGGTCGTGGGTTCAAGTCCCATCTTCAGCTCCAAGCTCCGGAAAGCCGGAGCTTTTATTTTTACTTTAAATGACTACCTATAAAAATATAACAAAGCAATTATACAATATATTGTGGAGCGTGTCAAGAAATAAGTTATAGCTTTAAAGGCAGAAAAAGCAGTATAATATTAAATAATTAAAAATCAATTTCGAAGGCAGGTTTATGTGTGAGCATTTCCGGTAATACTTAATGTAAGGTAAAACCGGAGGTGCTTTTATGTATAACAGTAGGGTTGTGATTTGCGGGGTCGATACATCGAATTTACCGCTTTTAAAGGAAAAACAAAAGGATGAGCTTTTAAAAAAAGTGAAAAGCGGTGATAAAGCGGCAAGAGATGAGCTGATAAGCGGCAATTTAAGGCTTGTATTAAGCGTTGTTCAAAGATTTCAGGGCAGGGGTGAAAATCCCGACGACCTTTTTCAGGTCGGATGTATAGGGTTGATAAAGTCAATAGATAATTTTGACATAAATCAGGGTGTTCGGTTTTCAACCTATGCCGTCCCGATGATAATCGGAGAAATTCGAAGATTTTTGCGTGATAATAACTCTGTGCGAGTAAGTCGTTCAATTAAAGATACGGCGTATAAGGCTATGCAAATCAAGGAAAAGCTGATGAATAAGGCTCAACGAGAGCCTACTGTTAACGAAATAGCCAAGGAGCTTAATATACCCAAGGCCGAGGTGGTTATGGCTCTTGAAAGTATAGTTGACCCCGTTTCTCTTTATGACCCTGTTTATTCCGACAGTGGGGACACGGTTTATGTGCTTGATCAGGTGGGGGATAATAACGACGATAAAAATTGGCTTGATGAAATATATTTGAAGGACTCCATAAAAAAGCTTTCGGAAAGAGAAAAAACAATACTGACCTTAAGATTTATGCAGGGCAAAACGCAAATGGAGGTGTCAAAGGAAATAGGAATATCACAGGCTCAGGTATCAAGACTTGAAAAGAGTGTTATAGATAGAATTAAAAATTAAATGCAATCCGCCGCAGATAAGCTGCTTCTGTGGCGGATTGCTCATTTTGACGGTGCCGTCTAAGTCGAAATTAAGGGCATAACCGTCTGTGGGGGTATCGGTAATAAAAAAAGCGGCAAAGGGGCAAAAAGCACCTCAATGCCGCAAAATATCAAATCAAAGCTCGCATTATTTAATGGGATTTTTTCTTATAAACAGCACGCCTAGGGTGTTTGCTCCGCAATGGGAGGAAACGGTACAGCCTGCCCTTGTAACAAAAATTTCCTTGAAAATATTATGACCTTTAACCCTTTCAAGAACCGCATTTACGATTTCGTCGCTGCAGCCCGCATGAGTTATAAAGGCACGGCTTTCATCTATATCTTCGGAATTTAAGAGGATATCGTCAACATACTGCAAAATAACCTCTTTGTATTTTCCTCTGTATTTTTTGCCAACGCCCATTACTCCGTTGCGAACCTCAATGCACGGCTTAAGCTTAAGAAGATTGGCACCCAGCATTGACAAGGCTGAGCATCTTCCGCCCTTGTACAGATATTCAAGGCTGTCTATAACAAACGAGGCATCAACGCAGTCTGTAAGCTCTGTGCATTTTTTTGCGATTTCATCTGCGCCCATACCGTTGTATGCCATTTCCGCTGCGGCTATAACAAGGAGTCCGCCGCCGGTGGAAAGATTTTTCGAGTCGATAACATAAACATTGTCATAGTCACTTGCGGCTATACAGGCGTTGCTGTAGGTTGATGACATATCGCTGCTGATTGTAAAATGGATAACGGCTTTGCCTCCCTTTGTGAGCTCGGCAAAATAATCTGCACATTCGCCGACATTTGCGGCGGTTGTTTTGGGAAGCTCACCGGTTTTATCGTGATTTGCATATATTTCATCGGGTGTTATATCTATTCCGTCACGAAAGGTTTTTCCGCCTAAGGTCACGCCGAGGGGTATCGTTCTGACCTTATAGCGCTCTTTAAGCTCTGGGCTTAAATCGGTTGTACTGTCGCTCGAAATTATTATATCCTTATTCAAAATTATCCCTCCGGATTATTTTACTTATCTGCTGATAAGCATTATAGCATTATGCCGACACAAAATCAACTGAAAAAATCAAAGATATAACGGTAATGTGAAATTTGTAATAATTTGTAATTGAATTTTTTGTTGTATATTTTCAAAAAAAATATTATACTGTGATTGTAAATTTTAGGGGGCGGTGAAAATATTGGACGGTTCTGACGAAGTTAAAAAGCAAATACCCTGCAAAAAGGATATAGCAATGATTTCGGTTATAGCATTGCTTGTTGTCGCATTGACAGCTGTATCATTATGGGCGCTTAAGCTTAAAAGCAATAATGCTTCTATCGAAAAAAGCTATAGCTCTAAGATAAAGTCTGAAAGCGATAAAACGGCTGAAAAACAGAGCAAAATCGATGCCCTTGAGGGTGAAAACGGAAAGCTTAAAAGCGAAAAGGAAGCTTTGGAGCAGGAAAATGACGGATTAAAAAAACAGATATCCGAATTAGCGGCTAAAAGGAAAGCGGAGGAAACGGCCAACCTTATTAGTAATCCGTCGTCAAAAAAAGGTGCCTGTTATCTTACCTTTGACGACGGGCCCTCGGAAAATACAGTTCAAATTCTCGAAATACTTAAGCAGCGTAATGCCAAGGCAACATTTTTTGTGACGGGTAACGGCAATACACAATATATTAAAAATATTTATGATGCGGGACATACCGTGGGGCTTCATACATTTTCTCACGATTACAATATATACAACAGCGTTAACGATTATTTAAACGACCTTAATCGTATATCGGATACGGTATACAATCTTATCGGCGTTCGCAGTAATATTATTCGCTTCCCGGGCGGTTCAAGCAACAGTGTAAGCACAAAGCACTGTAGGGGAATAATGAGCGACCTTACCGCAAGGATGCCGGCAATGGGCTACAGCTATTTTGATTGGAATGTAAGCTCGGGTGATGCCAATGCCAACACCGTACCGGCGGCAACAATAGTGAGCAATGTCCTTTCGGGAGCGAAAAACAAAAACAGCATTTGCGTTTTAATGCACGACAGCTCCGCAAAAACGACGACCGCTGCGGCTCTTCCGGCTATTATGGACGGTCTTGCAGATATGGGCTTTCATTTTGAAGCTATAACTCCCGAAACCTACGGATATCATCACGGCGTTAAAAATTAAATATAGCTTGACTTTATTTCGTATCACCGTTAGAATTATATTGCAGTGCTTTTATACTGATGATTCGGCGGTGATTTTTTGTCCTATAAAGCTTTAAAGGCTTCGTCGATACTGCTTTATATGCTCGGCTTACTCGCCGCCTCTGCCTTGTTTTTAAGCGGCTTTGTAGGCTTTAATATAAATCATATCGGAAGATTTATTGTTGCTGTATGCATTTTGGCGGCTGTGTATTTTGCCGGCATTTTGGGCTGTATAGCAAATTTTGCGGATAAGCATAGGCAAATTTGTATATGTATTCGCCTGTTGTTTTTTCTTTATGCTCTTATGGTAATAGATTCAACACTTATTAACGGTGATTTCGGCAGAAATATTTCAATAATATTTTCTCTTTCAAGAGAGGAAAGGCACATTTTTGTTGAGCAAAACACAAATCTTATTCCTTTTAATACAGTTGCTCTTTTTATAAAGGGCTTTAAGGAAGGAAGCGTCGGATTTTTTGCGGCGGCGGAAAATATTTTGGGGAATTTCTTTATTTTTATGCCTATGCCGTTATTTTTGAAGCTGTGCTTTAATAAGGTTAACAGCTTTGCCAAAAGCATATTTGTAACATCCGCTGCAGTTTTACTGATAGAGCTTTTGCAGCTTCTGCTGCTTTCGGGGTCTGCCGATGTAGATGATTTTATATTGAATGCTTCGGGTGCCGCTCTGTTTTATGCTCTTATGGAAACAAAGCAAGGCAAAAAAATAATGTATATTTTAACCCTTGAGGAGTTTTAAGGTGTATGGAGATAAGGTGTAACGCAAAGATAAATCTTACGCTTGATGTGGGAGAAAAGCTCCCGAATGGGTATCATACTCTTGATTCGGTAATGCAAGCCGTAAGTCTTTCGGATAGGATAATAGTTGAGCCCGCTGTCGGTATTTCCGTCTCCTGCACGGATGAAAAGCTTTCGGGTAAGAATAATATAGCCTATATAGCGGCGCTTGAATTTTTTAATTATGCGAAAATAAGCGGCGGTGCCGATATTTATATAGAGAAAAATATACCTTATCCTTCGGGTTTGGGCGGTGGCAGTGCAGATGCTGCGGGCATTATAAAGGCTCTTAATAAAATATACAATACCGGATTTGATTTGAAGACTCTTGCCGAGATAGGTCTTAAGGTCGGCTCTGATGTTCCTTTTTGCATATTCGGGGGAACCAAAAGAGTTATGGGGAGAGGGGAGACGGTAATAGCTGCTCCGCCTCTTAAAAATGCCGCATTTGTTATAGCTAAGGACGGTTTTAAGGAATCAACCGGTTGTATGTATAATAAGCTTGATTCGTCCTTGGCGGTTAAAAATAAAAGCACCGATAAAATGCTGGCAGCTCTTAAAAGTGGGGATATCAGGCTTGTGGCAGAAGCCCTTTCAAACGACTTTGAGCTCTGTATGCCAACCGGCAGGATTAAGAATATTTTAAGCAAGGCAGGTGCGCTTGGCTCCTGCCTTTCGGGCAGCGGACCCTGTGTTTTCGGTATTTTTGAAAATTTTACAGCTGCTAAGGAGGCCGAGGAGTCTATTCTCAGCCACGGTATTTACGCAAAGGCGGCAGCTTCCGAAATTTAAATCTGTTTGTAATAAAAACGGCTCCCCGAAGCTTATTGCTCGGGGAGCCGACGGTTTATCTGCCGATAATAGCGGGATTAAGCATTTGCAAATTGGCTGTTGTAAAGTCTTGCGTAAAATCCGTTCTTTTTGAGAAGCGAGGTATGATTTCCGGTTTCTATAATGTGCCCGTCCTTCATAACCAATATAATATCAGCATCCTTTACGGTTGAAAGCCTGTGGGCTACAATAAAGCTTGTTCTGCCCTGCATCATTTTCGCAAACGCCTCCTGTATTTTAAGCTCTGTTCTCGTATCTATCGAGGATGTTGCCTCGTCAAGAATAAGCATCGGGGGAAGAGCAAGCATTGTTCTTGCTATGCAGAGTAGCTGCCTTTGCCCCTGAGAAAGCTGACCGTCTGATGATTTTATAACGGTATTATAGCCGAGAGGAAGTCTTTTTATAAACCCGTGTGCATGAGAGGCTTTTGCCGCAGCTACTATTTCTTCCTCCGTGGCATTCGGCTTTGAAAAAGCGATATTTTCTTTAATCGTTCCGGATTTGAGCCATGTTTCCTGTAAAACCATACCGTAATTTTTTCTCAGGTCGTGGCGGGGCATATTCCTGATATCTTTACCGTCCACCGTTATTTTACCGCTGTTTACATCGTAAAAACGCATAAGCAAATTGATAAGTGTCGTTTTTCCGCAGCCTGTGGGACCCACTATGGCTATCCTCTGTCCTGAGGTAACCTCAAGATTAAGGTCTTCTATCAGCTTTCGCTCCGGAGTATATGAAAATGTGACATTTTCAAGCCGTATGTTGCCCCTCGCTGCTTCAAGGGTAAGCTTTGAGCTCTCGGTTTCCGTTTTTTCGTTTATAAGCTCGAAAATATGGGCGGCGCAGGCAATGGCATTTTGAAGCTCGGTTATAACGCCTGAAATTTCGTTAAACGGCTTCGTGTACTGATTCGCATAGCTTAAAAAGCTTGAAAGCGTACCTACGGTCATCGCTCCACCGCCTATAGCCCCGATTACCGAAAGCGCACCGAAGGTTCCGGCAGCGGCATAAACAAGGCTGTTTATAAATCTTGTTGTAGGATTGACAAGTGATGAAAAAAAGGTTGCTTTTATTGAAGCAGTGGCAAGAGCTTCGGAAACGCCATCATATTTTTCCATAACCCTTTCTTCCTGCAAAAAGGCTTTTACAACCTTTTGACCGTTCACCGTTTCGTCTATAATCGCAGTTTGGCTTGCTCTGAGTGTGGCCTGCTCCTTAAACATATCATAGGTATGCTTTGAAACAAATCTTGCGGTAAACAAGGAAAGCGGAGTAATAACAACAACTGCGAGAGCAGTCCAAAAATTCAGCATAAACATAAAAATGAGAGTGCCGATTATTGTTATAATGCCGGTAAAAAATTGAGAAAATCCCATTAAAAGACCGTCTGCAAAGGTGTCTACATCTGCTATTATTCTGCTGACGGTATCTCCGGACGGCTTCGTGTCAAGATATGAAAGCGGCAGCTTTTGAAGAGCTGAAAAGGCATCCTTTCTTATATCCGCAACCATCCTGAAGGTTATGCGATTGTTAATAACACTTATAATCCACTGAACAAGAGCTGCTGCAGCTATACAGATTACGGCGGTTGTAAGGCTTGAGGCAAGCCTTGCAAAATCCACATTGCCTTTTTTGACGATGCAATCTATTGCATGGCCTATAAGTATGGGCACATAAAGCGATAATCCGACGAAGACCACCGATAAAGCAAGGGAAGCAATTGTATGAGGAATATAGGGCGAAAGATAGGAAAGGGTCTGCTTTAAAACGGCTTTCTTTTTCATACGGCTTCCTCCTCTTTAAATTGCGACATATGAATTTCTCTGTATACCTCACAGCTCTTAAGCAGCTGCTCATGAGTCCCGATTCCCACTGCCTTACCGTCATCGAGAACTATTATAAGGTCACAGCCTTTGATAGATGCCGTTCTCTGAGAAACTATAAATACCGTGGGCTTATAGCTTAACTGTCTTAAGGCTGTTCTTAACGCAGCATCGGTTGCAAGGTCAAGAGCACTTGTTGAATCGTCTAAAATGAGTATTTCGGGGCGTTTTACAAGAGCTCTTGCTATGGTAAGGCGCTGGCGCTGACCTCCCGAAAGATTTTTACCGTCCTGCTCAACGGGCTCGTCAAGTCCTTTTTCCTTTGAGGCAATAATGTCTGATGACTGAGAGACCTTAATTGCCTCCTCAATGTCGGACTCACTTGCGTTTTCATTTCCCCAAAGTAAATTTTCTCTGATTGTTCCGGTAAATAGGAGCGCCCTTTGAGGAACAACTCCGATATGCTGCCTTAGATATTTCGAGGGTATGCTGTTAACATCTTTTTCTCCTATGCTTACAGCTCCTTCTGTTGTCTTATAAAAGGCGGGAATCAGGTTTATAAGAGAGGTTTTCCCAGAGCCGGTTGAGCCTATTATTCCTACTGTTGACCCGCCCTTAACTCGAAAGCTGATATCCGAAAGCGAGCTTTGAGCTGAGGTGTTGTATTTAAGACCTACATTTTTGAATACTATATCTCCTCCTATGCTCACACCGTCGGCATTGCCGCCTTGCTCTGTCTTAGTTTGCATATCGAGGATGCTCTCTATTCTGTTTTCACAGGCGGCGGCTTTTGTCATAGTTATAATAAGGCTTGCAAGCTTTATAAGCTCGGTTAAAATGAGCAGCATATAATTATAAAGAGACACTACCGCACCCTGTGAAATATTTCCGTTGAAAGCTCTTACGGCTCCGATTTTAACAAGAACTGTTGTTGCGATATTTATTATAACGAAGGTAACGGGATTGAGCAGGGAGGATATTCTGCCGACCTTAAGCTGATTTTTAATAAGCTCCTCGGAGGCTGTGTTAAAGCTTTGCATTTCCTCTCTTTCTCTGCAAAAGGCCCGTATAACTCTAACGCCGCTCAGGTTTTCCTTTGTAAGCTCAAGCACTCTTTCAAGCTTTAGCTGAACCCTTTTATAAAGTGGAATACAGATAAGCATAACCGCAAAAACAACGACCGTAAGTATAGGGATAATAACGGCAAAAACAAGGGCGCTTTTCACATCTACGGTGAATGCCATTGCCATAGCTCCGAAAACAACAAACGGCGACCGCATAAAAAGCCTGAGCGTAAGATTTATTCCGGATTGAACCTGATTTGCATCTCCCGTCATTGCGGTTACGAGACGGGCAGTACCTACATTGTCAATATCCGAGTATGAGAACCACTGAATTTTATCCATAAGAGAATGCTTTATTTTTGTAGTTATGCCTACTGCCGCTTTTGCGGAATAATACTGTGCCACTATTGTACAGGCAAGACCTGCTGCGCCTAAGAATACAAGCAACAGTGCCATAAGAAGGATGTATTTACTGTCGGAATTTGTAATGCCTATATCAATTATTTTTTTCATAACAAGCGGCACACAAAGCTCAAAGGATGCTTCTAAGAGCTTAAATAGAGGGCCGCAAATGCATTCCTTTTTGTATGGACCTGCGCTGTTAAAAAGATGTTTTATAATTATCACTCCGTTTTGCTTTAAGCTTACAGCTTTTCGCCTTAAAAACAATTCTGCCCCGCTTATGCTAAGCTTTGACATAAGCAGGGCAGAAAATTCAAATCAAGCTTAAAAGCCCAAAAGCTCGGTGCCGGCGGCAAGAAGCTTTTCGAGTCTTTCCTTAGCAGCCTTTTCTGTTTTTTCAACTGCGGTTACATAAAGCTTTATTTTAGGCTCTGTCCCCGAGGGGCGTACTATAATTGAGCAGGAGTCCTCCAAATAGTATCCCAGAACATTCGAGGAGGGAAGGTCTATAGCATCGACCTTGCCTGTCACCATATTCCTTGAAAGCGACTCTTCAAAGTCCTTAAAAACTGTAACCTTAGAACCGCATAGCTCTGTTATGGGCTCGCTTCTTAAGCCCACCATAGTGTCGGATATCCTCTTCATTCCGCTCTGACCCTCGCAGGTAAAGCTCTTTTGAACACATAAGTAATAGCCGAATTCTTCGTATATGTCGTTAAGAACATCATATAGGCTCTTTCCGAGCGACTTATAATAGGCTGTCATTTCGCATATAAGCATAGAGGCAACAACAGCATCCTTATCTCTTACATAACCGCCGGCAAGGTATCCGTAGCTTTCTTCAAAGCCAAACACAAATCTTTCTTCTTCGCCTTTTTGCTCCAGCTTTAAAATTTCTCCGCCTATGAACTTGAAGCCGGTCAAAACATTTGCAAGCTCACAACCGTATTTTTCGGCTATTTTGCATACAAGCTCGGTCGTTACTATGGTTTTAACGGCAAAGGGCTTTTCGGGGAGAGTCCCGTTTTCCTTGCGGCGGGAAAGGATGTAATTTAAAAGAAGAACTCCTACCTCGTTGCCGGAAAACAGCCTGTAATTGTCGTCTACCTTTATTGCGATGCCTACTCTGTCTGCATCGGGGTCGGTTGCGAGAATAAGATCGGGATTAACCTCATCCGAAAGCTTAAGAGCACATTCAAAGGCCTGTCTTATTTCGGGATTCGGATATGGAGCGGTTGTAAAATTGCCGTCCGGCAGCTCCTGCTCCGGAACGACCGTAACATTTTTAATGCCTAAGCGACCGAGTATATTGCGTACCGGCTTGTTCCCCGTGCCGTTTAACGGGGTGTAAATAACCTTAAAATCGGAAAGGTCGAGCTCGGTTGATACTCTCCGTTTTTCAACCTCACAAAGATAACCTTCGATAATGCTGTCGCTTATATATTCTATAGCTCCGGATTTGATTCCGTTCTCAAAGTCTATGGCCCTTACCCCTTCGAAAATATCAACGCTGTTCATTATAGAGAGAACATAATCGGCGGCATCGGGTCCTAATTGGCAACCGTCTGAGCCGTAAGCCTTGTAGCCGTTGTATTTGGCGGGATTATGTGAGGCTGTTATAACTATACCGGCATCGCATTTAAGAGCTCTTACGGCATAAGATAGCATAGGTGTGGGCATAAGCTCACGGTAAATATAAACCTTTATTCCGTTGGCCGCAAAAACCTCTGCGGCGGTTTTTGCGAATTCGGTTGATTTTATTCTGCTGTCGTAGGCTATTGCGATGCTGCCGTTATGCGTTACGGAATTTACATAAGCCGCAAGACCCTGTGAGGCCTTGCCTACAGTGTATACATTCATACGGTTCGTTCCGGCGCCAATAACTCCTCTGAGGCCTGCGGTACCGAATTGAAGGTCGGTATAAAAGGCATCGCTTATAAGCTCTTCATTGTTTTTCATTGCTTTGAGCTCATTTATAAGATCTGGGTCTTTAACGGCTTTTTGGAGCCATAAATTGTATTTTTCTTTTATCATAAGTAACCTCCGGTAGCTGTGTGCTTTCAGTAATATACTATAATTTTATAACTATTTTGCTCTGTTGTCAATGATAATTATATAAATATCGGCGTTGCCTTTTGTGAAAAATTACGATTTTCATATTTTTCTTGACTTTTGATTTTGTATGATGTAAAATAATAACAGTAATTGTGAAAGTCAGCTATTAGTAATTTAAGATGTGTGATAATTTTGTTGAAGAAAGCAAAAATTTGTCGGATGATGAGCTTATAAAGGGCATCTCTTCCGGCAATTATGAAAATTTGCAGCTTTTGATAGACAGATATATGCCCTACATAATCAAAACCGCCGATGGCTTTAAGGAAAGCGGCTGTGATGTTGAAGATATGATTGCCGAGGGTATTCTTGCGGTCTTTACTGCCGTTAAAGCCTTTGATTCCTCAAAAGCAAAATTTTCAACCTTTGTGTCACTGTGTATTTCCAGAGCAATATCGGCAATGTCTAAATCCGCATCGGCAGGGAAACGGATTCCGGGCAGATTGATAACCCCTCTTGATCAGGCACAGGTCTGTGTTGAGAAAAATCCCGAAGAAATATACATCGGTAAGGAAAGCTACGAAAGCTTTAAAAGGAATGTTTTTTCTTCTCTGTCGGATATGGAATGTCGGGTTTTATCGGCTTTTCTGTCCGGTGCTTCCTATGCTGATATAGCGTCAAGGCTTGGCATTTCGGTAAAATCGGTAGACAATTCGCTCAGGAGAATAAGAACCAAGCTGAAAAAACAGTAAAACAGGTGAAAATTCGCCTTACATATGCCCATGTAGCTTAAAAAGGCAGAGCGTTGAAAAAGATGGCGGTGCAATTCCGTCCGGGGCTGATAAAATCAATTAAGAGAGGTACTTTAAGATGTTTGAAGACAAGACTTTAGTTTGCAAAGACTGCGGTGAAGAATTCGTATTTTCTGCAAGAGAGCAGGAATTTTACGAGTCGAAAGGCTTTGTAAACGAACCGCAGCGTTGTAAGGCATGCCGTGATAAGCGTAAAAACGCCGGTAGAGCCCCCCGTGAAATGCACGAAGCAACCTGTAGCGCTTGCGGAGGCGTAGCGAGGGTTCCGTTTATGCCTCGTGACGACCGTCCGGTTTATTGCAGCGAGTGCTTTGCAAAGATGAAGGAAGCCGAAGCAGCAAACGAGGAATAATATCAATCAAAAGATAACCGCTGTTTTTAACAAACGGCGGTATTTTTTTATAAATTTACATTTTTTTAATACATCTTGTAAATTTATGTGATAAAGTATAAAATAGGTATTGGTAGGCAGATTATTCTGTACTTTAATATAAGGAGCGAAGAGGATGACTAAACCGAAAATATTAATCGTTGACGATGACTCCAATATATGCGAGCTTTTACGGCTGTATCTTGAGAAGGACGGCTTTGATATCTGTGTTGCAAACGATGGTGAACAGGCAATAAAGCAGGCTGCCGATTTTTCTCCGGATTTAATACTTCTTGATATAATGCTGCCTAAGCTTGACGGTTGGCAGGTATGCCGTGAGATAAGGAAAACGGACACAACACCGATAATAATGCTTACCGCTAAAGGAGAAACCTTTGATAAAATTCTCGGTCTTGAGCTCGGAGCCGATGATTATGTCAGCAAGCCGTTCGATGCCAAGGAGGTTATTGCACGGGTTAAGGCTGTGCTCAGAAGAAGCTCCGAGCTTGATAAGTCGAATGAAATCAAAGAGGTTAAATTTGATAAGCTGCGCATAAATCTTACCAATTATGAGCTTGAGGTAGACGGCAAAACAGTTGATACTCCTCCTAAAGAGCTTGAGCTTTTATATCATTTGGCAAGCAATCCAAACCGTGTATACACAAGAGATCAGCTTCTTGATGAGGTTTGGGGCTTTGATTATTACGGCGATTCGAGAACCGTCGATGTTCATGTTAAAAGACTTAGGGAAAAGCTTGAAAATGTTTCGGATAAATGGGTTCTCAAAACCGTTTGGGGCGTAGGATATAAATTTGAGGTAAAATAACAAATGAGGCAGAGGCTGTTTAAGAAATATTTTTTTGCAACCGGCTTTCTTGTTAGCTTTTGTCTTACGGTTATTGTGGCTATTATGGCTGTTGCCTATAAAAATCAGTATGCCGTTTCGAAGTACGAAATGCTCGGAAGCACCTGCGGGCAAACCGTAGAGGCACTCAAAAGCAGGCCGCTTGATATTAACGATACCGAAAGCCTTACAAGCGCTTACGGCGTTATAAAAATGCTTTCCTCAATTTCCGGTGCAGACCATTATATAACCGATAAAACGGGGACAATAAAAATTTGTTATTGTGAAGAATGGCAAAGTAATTTTCACTGTGAGCATACCGGTACGCAGCTTAAGGGAGATTTTATAGGCACATATGATGAATATCGTGGGGTTGACGATCTCGGAATGTATCCGGTAAGGAAATATGTTGTTGCCTATCCCGTTCAATATGACAGCAGCAGTATTTCGGGATATGTTGTAGCGGTTCTCAATACCGCCGCTCCGAATACCGGTCTTGCAAAGCTTGCAAGGGTATGTATAATATCCGCTATAATACCTGTGGCACTTATGTTTGCGGCGCTGTATGTTATAACCTATAGGCTTACAAAGCCGCTGAAGCTTATGTCAGAGGCCTCAAAGGCTATGGCAAAGGGTGATTTTTCACGAAGGATTCCCGTTACAAGCGATGATGAAATAGGCGAGCTTGCGGTTTCCTTTAATCAAATGACAAATTCGCTTGCAAGACTTGAGGGGATGCGAAAAAGCTTTGTTGCCGATGTTTCTCACGAGCTTAAAACTCCTATGACCACAATAGGCGGCTTTATCGATGGTATAATAGACGGAACGATAGATGAAAGCAAGGAAAAATACTATTTAAGTATCGCCTCTGAGGAGGTTAAGCGTCTTTCGAGAATGGTTGAATCTATGCTTAGTCTTTCAAGGCTTGAATCCGATGAATTTTTACTTCATCCCGAAAAGTTCGATTTTAAGGATTTGCTTTTGAATGTCGTTATCGGTCAGGAGCAACGAATCAATAAAAAAGAGCTTGAAATAGAAGGACTTGACGGTATTTGCAGCGCCACCGTTTATGCCGACAGAGATCTTATTTACAGGGTCGTCTATAACCTTGTCGATAATGCCGTTAAGTTTACCGATAACGGCGGAAGGCTTAGCTTCGGGCTTGATGTTGATGCGAAAAATGTTGTTTTCAGAATAAAAAATACGGGTAAGGGTATATCTAAGTCAGAGCTTCCGTATGTCTTCGAAAGATTTTATAAGGTTGATAAATCCCGTTCGGCAAATAAAAAAAGCACGGGCTTAGGTCTTTACATTGTGAAAACGATAGTAAAGAAGCATAACGGTACGATAACGGTAAAGAGCGTTGAAAACGAGTATACCGAATTTTCGGTCACATTACCGCTTGCTAAATAGGAGGATGAATGTATGAACGATTTTGATGATATCAAGGATTTAAATTCAGATGAGCTAAACGAAACACAGCAGCAGGATTTTACGCTTGCCGAAGAGGCGCCTGCTCAGCCCGAGCAGGCTGATACAGGCGAAATTACGGTTGAATCCGATTCGTTTTCTTCAGCCCTTAATAAGGTTGAGTTTACTCCTGCGGGAAATTATAAGCAGAAAAAGGATGGCAGTGCCTCTAAGGGAATAAAGGTATTTTCTTTTATTATGGCGGCTGTGATTTTGCTTACGGGTGCCTGCTCCCTCGGCTATGCCTTCGGTGTTAAAAAAGGCAATTCCGATGAGGCTGTTTCGCTTAAGCTTTCGTCAAAACCGAAGAATCAGGATGAATATACTCCCGCTCAGGTATATCAAAAGCTCAATAAATCCATTGTCGGAATAAGGGTTTACAATAAAGCCGGCAAGATGAGCGATGTCTCCGGTATAATTTACTCGGAGGACGGTTATATAATTTCAAACGATCATATGTATTCTTCTATACCCTCACCGATGTTTAAGGTCTTTATGTATGACGGTACCGAATATGATGCCGAGTATGTCGCAGGTGATCAGGTAAGCGACCTTGCGGTATTAAAAATTAACACCACAACTAAGCTTGAGGCTCCTGAATTCGGCGATCCTACGGAAACGGTTTGCGGTGAAAATGTTGTGGCGATAGGTCGCCCGAGCGATGCTACGGGGAAATCCTCAATAACCGGAGGAGTTGTATCTCTTACAAGCAGGAGAGTTAAATCAAATTCGGGATACTCCGCAAGTATGATTCAAACCGATAGTGCCATAAATCCCGGGAATTCGGGCGGTGCACTCTGCAATATGTACGGTCAGGTTATAGGTGTTACAACCTCAAAGCTTGTCGGAGCCGATTATGAAGCCTTCGGATTTGCAATTCCCTCAAATACGGTTAAAAGGGTAGTTGAACAGCTGATTAAGTCGGGAAAGGTGCTTGATAGGGCTAAGCTCGGAATAACATATACCGAGGTTGATTCCGTAACACAGTATCTTATGAATTACGACAGCACAGGTCTTTTAATAGCCTCCGTCAGCTCGGACAGTGATATTTCCGGTAAGGTTGTCGCCGGTGATATGATAACCCATATCAACGGTGAAGCCATAACAAGCGACGACATTGTTCTTGATATTATCGAAGCCTCAAGGGCAGGGGATAAAATAACGCTTACCGTTCTTTCTCAAAAAGGCGTTTCGAATGAATATACCGTTGTGCTTAAGGCGAATGTAGGTGAATCAAGCTATTCAACGGCAGATCCGTTTGCTTCTTCATCAGGTGCGGAGGATAAAAGCTCCAATTCGGATTCCGGCAGCTCCTCCGGCGGCTCGTTTAATTTTCCTGATGGTGAATAGGCCTTACAAATTTATTTTTTTAAAGCATCCTATTTAAGCAATTTGCTTTTATAGGATGTTTTGTTTTTTTATGAAAAATGAAAAGCAAATTTCAAGGTTTTAAAATCAAAATTAGTGGTAAAGCTAATCTAAGGGAAGTGAAAAAATGAGAAAAATCAAATTTGCCGTAAAAACAATATTTTTTATATGTCTTGCGTTTAGTATTTGTGTTTTTTCTTCTTTTTATATAGTTAAAGGAGAAATTTCCGATTCCTATAAGGTTACGAGGGGCGAAAGCCTTAAAATAGCAAGCTTTATACCTGTAACGGCGGAATGTAACGGAATAAAGGCTTTTGATGGCTTGACTAATAGAGTGGGTGAAAGCTACGAGGTTGATTTAAAGCTTTTCGGAGTTATACCGTATTCAACGGCTAAGGTTGAAATAGTAGATAAAATGTATGTTACGGTACTTGGAAATCCCTTCGGTATGAAGCTTTACACAGACGGTGTCCTTGTTATCGAGCTTTCCGGAGTTGTCTGCGAGGGCAAAACGGTAAATCCCGCAAAAAAGGCAGGTCTTAAGGTAGGAGATTATATTAAAACGGTAAACGGTAAAAAAATGTCAAGCAACGAGGAGCTTTCCGAGCTGGTTCAGGGAAGTCTCGGCTCTGATATGCAGCTTGAAATAATAAGGGATGGTAAGAGTATAGAGCTTACCTTAACACCTGTAAAATCCGATGCTGACGGCGAATACCATGTCGGAATATGGGTCAGAGACAGCTCCGCCGGTATTGGAACGCTTACCTTTTACAGTCCCTCGGATAATATAGTTTGCGGACTCGGACACGGAATATGTGACAGCGATACGGGCGAGCTTTTGAAGCTTGACAGCGGTGAGCTTGTAGAAGCTTCTATAGTAGGTGTTGCAAAGGGTGAGAACGGTAAAGCCGGAGAGCTTAAGGGGAAATTCGGCTACGGTATTATATCGGATATAAAAAAGAATTGTGAGAGCGGTGTTTACGGTTTTTTAAAGGGCAATATCGACGGTGCGACTCTTACGGAGATTGCTTTAAAGCAGGAAATAAAGGAGGGTGCTGCCCAGCTTCTTTGTACCGTTAACGGCGATAAGCCAAAGCTTTATTCCTGCGAAATTAAAAAACGAACGGCAAATTATTGCTCCTCCACTCAAAATTTAATTGTTAAAATAACCGATTCCGAGCTTCTTTCGGTAACAGGCGGAATAGTGCAGGGTATGAGCGGCTCTCCCATAATTCAAAACGGAAAGCTTATAGGTGCCTTAACTCATGTTCTTGTAGATAATCCGAAATGCGGCTACGGAATATTTGCCGAGAATATGCT
>CAYLQF010000016.1:0-19250 GCA_964385735.1 uncultured Ruminococcus sp.
TTTATATGGTAATAAGAAACCGACTTTGAGTATTAAATCTCAAAGTCGGTTTCTTTAATGATTATAGTTTATTTTTTTGAAGATATTGAATTTAAAATTACGGTTATCAGAATAATTATTCCGATAACAACGAAAATTCCGAGCATTCCCTTTGCCATATACGGAAGATTTTGTAAAAAAGCCTGAGGATTAAAATTGATTTTCATTTAAAATTCCTCCTATTAGTGATTAAAGAAGTTAAGAATCAGCCCACCGGCAATGACCGAGGCAATTTGACCGGAAACATTTACTCCCATTGAGTGCATAAGCAGGAAATTTTGATTATCCTCTGCAAGACCCATTTTATGAACAATTCTTCCCGACATAGGAAATGCGGATATTCCTGCGGCACCAATCATGGGATTTACCTTATTTTTTAGAAAGAGGTTTAAGAATTTGGCAAATAAAACACCGCCTGCGGTATCAAATATAAAGGCAACCAAGCCGAGCAGGAGAATAATCAATGTTTGCGGCTTTAAGAATTGGCTGTATTGCATTTGAGAAGCAATGGATATGCCGAGCAATAGTGTTATAAGGTTTGCAAGCACCTTTTGGGCTGTTTCCGAAAGCGAATTTAAAACACCACATTCCCTGATAAGGTTGCCGAACATCAGGAAACCGACAAGTGCAACCGAGTCGGGCGCTACAATACCTGCTATAACCGTTATTATTATCGGAAAAAGAATTCTTGTAAGCTTTGAAACCTCTTTTGGATGGTATGGCATACGAATAAGTCTTTCCTTCTTAGTTGTCAGTAGCTTTATAACAGGAGGCTGTATTATCGGAACAAGTGCCATATAAGAATATGCCGCAACCATTATTGCACCGAGATATTCTGAATGAAGAGTCTGTGCTACAACTATTGATGTCGGTCCGTCTGCTGCACCTATTACCGCAATGGAAGCCGCATCGTTTATATCAAAGAACATAGAAGCGGTACAAAGAGTAAAGAAAATTCCGAACTGTGCCGCTGCACCGAATATCATAAGCTTCGGATTAGAAAGAATCGGTCCGAAATCAATCATTGCACCTATACCTATAAAAAGTATCAACGGAAAAAGCTCGTTAGCTATTCCGGCATTATAGAGTATACTAAGAGCCCCCTTATGAGTACCTTGATCTATTGCACCCGATAGCGGAAGATTTACAAGTATAGCACCAAAGCCGATAGGTAACAGCAGAGTAGGCTCCATATCCTTTTTTATGGCAAGATAAATCAATAATCCGCCTATAGCCCACATAATGAGCATACGGGGATCAAAATTTTCAGCCACATTTGAATACAGAAATTTAATAAACTCCATATTATTCTCTCCGTTCTTTTACAAAAAATAAAAGACTCCTATTGCGTTTTTAAACACAACATGAGTCTCGCTATTTAATACAATGGCGGGCATAAGCCGTATTGACGCCGATTGTAACGATTGCTCGCAAGCTACTCCCTCTGTATGGGCAAAATAATATTACTTCACCATTATATGATATGTAATTTAAAAAGTCAAGTATTTATAAGTATATTAAAATGGAAATTGATATCGGCAAGCAGCAAGCTCAAGCCTTGCTGAATTTTATCTTAAGTAAGGCTTGAGCTTGAAAGGCTATTCAAAAATTTTAGAGAGAAGCTCTTTCGAAGCTTCAAGGTATTTAGTTGTGTTTTTATCCTTTTCAATCATTGCACCGTCTGTTTTTCTGAGCGAAATCGTAAGATTATCGGGAATATTTATATAATCCTTTACGGTACAGCTTTTGTAAAACTCATCAGGCATATCGATAGCTGAGCCTTCAAAAAAGCTTGACCCGAAAACATCGGTGAAATGCTTATAGGAGCGTTCATCAGTTATATAAAGCAGGGCATTTGCTTCGGAAGCAACAGTTGCCTGAAGCCGTGTTTCTGAATTGTTGTTTATCTGGGGTCCGCCGACCTCATTTTTATAAGAACAATTTATAATATTAACATTAACCTTGCCGTTTCCGTTTATGTCAGAGCAGTATTTTTCGAAATAAGACTCCATTTTTTCAATATTTTCTTCTAAAACAGGAGTGTAAGTGTAAAATACAATTTGTAAATCGTATTTTGGCTTCATACAACACTGTGCTACAAGTCCCGCAAAAACGGCAATACCGATAACAGTGCAAATTAAAACATTTTTGTTATGATACAAAAAGTTTTTAATTTTTTCGGAGGGTGTTTTCGGGACGATTGCAATTTCACTTGGCTTAGGTCCGGGACTGATTTCTCCCGATTCCATCCTTTTAAGCTCTAAAAAATCTCTTCGAGCTTTCCGTTGTTCTTTAAGAGTTTCATTATCAAAGTGTTTAGACATGACATATTCCTTTGTTAGTACAGCTTAACATCAATCCAAAGATTTTCGTAGTATTTTCTTGTGTTCGGGTCCATATCGTGATAATACTGCACTTTAGGCATATCGGTATCGGCCGGATACAGAATTTCGTTTCGGTAATAACAATAATCAGGATTTTCTATAACAGCCGTATGGGGCGACGCATAACCTATATATTCTGCGTTTGCAAGTGCTATATCGGGCTCTAAAAGAAAATTGATGTACATCATAGCTGCTTCATAATGCTTGGCAGAAGCGGGAACACATACAGCATCAACAAATATATTTGTTCCTTCCTCGGGGTAGAAAAAGGCAAGGTCGGGATTCACATCATACATAGTAAGATAATCTCCGGCATAATAAGGGCCAATTGCCGCCTCTCCGGTCTCCATTTTACCGTAAATTTCATCCATAACATATGATTGAAGATAGTTCTTCTGCTTTTTCAGTAAGTCGCAAGCGGCTTGCCAATCCGTTTTGTTTGTTGTGTTCAAGTCCTGACCGAGTATCATTTGGGCGGTCATAAAAGCATCTCTGGGATTATTAAAGTTAAGGGACATATTTTTATATTTTTCATCCCATAAGGCTTTCCATGAATGCTCGGGCTCGTCGTCAATTAGCTTTTTATTATAAATAACTCCCACCATACCCACATTGAATGTGACGGTATACTCATTGTCGGTATCATAAAAAAGGCTCTTATAGTCTTCCCTTATATATTTAAAGTTTGATAGGGAAGAGGTGTCGATTTTTTTGAGCATATCTTCATTTTTGAGCCGTTCTATCATATAATCCGAGGGTATGATTATATCGTAAGAAACACCACCGCTTTTAAGCTGTGAATACATAGTCTCATTACTTTCAAAGGTTGAATAATTTACCGTTATTCCTGTAAGCTTTTCGAACTCCTTGTTCACATCAATGGTGCCGTCACTACCGTCAGAAATGTACTCGCCCCAGTTATAAACATTGAGAACGGTACCTGCGAGCGTATGCGAATATTCGCCTTTAAGGTCAAGCTCGGCATATTTGTATGCACTGTCGCAGCCGGAAAAGCAAAGTGAAATCAGTATGATAGCAGTAAGTAGGGAAAGTGCTTTTTTCAATTTACACCCCTCCTTTTATCGCTTTTGTTTTGTATAACATTGTAGAGTATAAGCAGAACAAAAACCGATACGAAAATAAATGTTGAGAGGGCATAAACATCGGGTGAAACAGTTTTTTTAGTCATATTATAAATAACAATCGGTAGGGTTTGATAATGACCGCAGGTAAAATAGCTTATAACAAAGTCGTCAAGCGAAAGTGTAAATGCCATTATTGTACCTGTAAATACACCTGTTGAAATTGAAGGAAGCGTAACCTTGAAAAAGGCTTGAACCGGTGTGCATCCGAGATCAAGAGCAGCTTCGTTGAGATTTCTGTCAAGCTGATTAAGCTTCGGAATAACAGACAGTATAACATAAGGTAAATTAAAGGTTATATGTGCCGCAAGAACGGTAAAAAAGCCAAGCGATTCATCAAGACCCAGAAGTCTGCCGAAAAATATGAACAGCAGCATAAGAGATACACCTGTTACTATATCCGCATTCATCATCGGTATGTTAGTTACAGACATAACTATACTTTTAGATATTTTTCTGCGCAATGCGGTTATGCCCAATGCTGCTGCGGTTCCGATTACCGTTGAAAAAAGTGCTGATAGAACGGCAACGATAACGGTATGCTTAAGAGCGGTTAATAGGCTATCGTCAAAAAATAAGCCGGAATACCAGTCAAGCGAAAAGCCTTCAAAAACCCATACGCTTGATCCGGAATTGAAAGAAAAAAGTATCATTACAGCAACGGGTGCATAAAGAAAGATAATTATCAGAGCAATATAAATTTTTGCGATTAGCTTCATATCACAACGCTCCCTTCATCACCGTCGGAAAAGCGATTCATAACCGCAAGGCAAAGAAGAATCATAACCATAAGAACGAGCGATAGTGCAGAGGCTACATTGTAATAATCCGGACCGTTGTTGAAAAGGAATTCGATGGCATCACCAATCAGAAGATTTTTGTTACCGCCTAACTTTTGTGAAATATAAAAAGTACTGACACTCGGAACAAAAACCATCGTTATCCCCGAAACAACTCCGGGAAGAGAGAGAGGAAAAATAATTTTCTTTAATCTTGAAAAACCGTTTGCACCGAGATCCGAAGCAGCCTCGATATAAGATTTATCGATTTTCGACATAACAGAATATATCGGCAAAATCATATAAGGAATAAAATCGTAAACCATACCGAGTATTACGGCTCCCGGTGTGTTTATAAGCTGAACACCGTTTAAGCCCAATTTTCTTAAAAATGTATTTATAAGTCCGGTGTTTGCGAGTATTGTTATCCAAGAATATGTGCGAATTAAAAAATTCATCCACATAGGCAGCATAACTATTATAAGAATCATTCTCTGACTGCTGATTTTCGTTTTTGTCATAAAATATGCCATGGGGTAGGATATTAGAAGCGTTATGACTGTTGCGATAAATGCATAGAGAATTGATACTAAAAAAGGTTTCTTATATTTAGCTATTTCCGCAATATTTTCAAGTGTGAATGCTCCGGAATCATTGGTGAATGCAAAATAAGCGACAATAAAGAGCGGTACAATAATAAAAATTGCGGACCAAACAAGGTAAGGAGCGGCTACAAGCCTGCTCGCAAGGCTTTTTTTATTCACTTTTATTCCTCCTCGATTATATCGGAGAGGTGATCCATCTCTTCGCTGTAAGAGCTGTAATCGCCGTAAAGGCCCGAATATTCGGATTTATTCATAATATGAATAGCATCGGGTTCTATATAAAGACCCACACTGTCTCCGACAAAATGCTCGTCGGTTGTTTGTATCATCCATTTAAATCCGCCTATATCAACAATTATCTCATAGTGGACACCGAGAAAATCAACCGAGGTTACAGTTCCCGTCAGCATTCCGTTTTGTTTGTCCACAATATCTACATCCTCGGGTCTTACAACAACATCGATTTTTTCGTTGGGAGCGAAGCCCTTGTCAAGACATTCGAAGGTATGACCTGAAAAATCAACCAGATAATCCTTAAGCATAACACCGTCAATAATATTGGATTCTCCGATAAAATCGGCAACAAAGGCGTTTTGAGGTTCGTTATATATATCCTGAGGAGTACCTATCTGCTGAATTTTGCCCTTATCCATAACCACAACTCTGTCTGACATTGTTAAAGCTTCTTCTTGATCATGGGTTACGAAAACAAATGTAATTCCGAGCTTTTTTTGCATTCTGCGAAGCTCTTTTTGCATATCCTTTCTGAGCTTTAAATCGAGGGCGGCAAGCGGCTCATCCAGCAATAAAACCTTAGGCTTATTGGCTATCGCTCTTGCAATAGCTATGCGCTGCTGCTGACCTCCTGACAGGGTTGCTATCCTGCGCTTTTCAAAGCCTTGAAGATTTACAAGCGACAGCAGCTCGGTTACCTGCTCCTTAATTTGCGCTTCGGGCAGTTTTTTTATACGCATTCCGAAGGCGATGTTTTCATAAACATTTAAATGCGGAAAAAGCGCATAACGCTGAAAAATGGTGTTAACCTGGCGTTTATACGCCGGAACACCACTTAAGTCCTTGCCGTCAAAGATTACGCTTCCTAAATCGGGATCGAGGAATCCTGCAATGATCCTTAATGTGGTGGTCTTTCCACAGCCCGACGGACCGAGAAGTGTTATAAATTCTCCGTCTCTTATAGAAAGATCAAGACCGTCCAGCACCTGTTCACCGTCAAATGAAACACGCACATCCTTGAGCTCTACTATATTTTTATTTTCCATTTTGCATCCCCCTTTGTCCACACGAAAGTGTCGACAGCAGTAAATTTTTCGTTTACCCTGCGCGATACCCGCAACCGTTTATCATATGCCCTGACAAAGGGTTTTTCATAGCTCTGCAAATGCGAGCTACGGCATACGCTTTACCGCTTGCTATTTCTACACAGATGCGTTTATATTCGAACGATAAAAAAATAAAACCGTTCGAATATAAAATATAATCCTAATTTCGCTAAATGTCAAGTGATTTTTGCAAAAAACGACGAAAAAACCGTAGCAAAAATGCAATTAAAATATGTATTCTTTATTTTTCTTTCGTTTTCTCTTTTTTACTCGTTTTTTCTCACTTTTTGCATCAAGGGCTTCTTCCGTAAAGGAAGAAGCCCTTGATATGTCTTTTTTAGTTATTATCGGAAGCTTGGTTATAATTATTATTGTTGTTATTGCTGCTGTTATTGTTATTGCTGTTGCTTTGTTGCTTCTTATCGTTCTTATTTTGTGAATTACGGTTGTTCTTGTTTTTGTTGTTTTCCATTAAAATTCACCCCGCTTTCAAGGTCTATTATTTGTAAAAAAGCGGTGGAATATTCAATTTTTACAAATTGAAAAGAATTTTTGCGTTTCGGTGAGTGATTTCAAGAACCTCATTTAGAGTGATATTTTTAATCTCTGCTACTTTTTGTGCAGTAAATGTTATCAAGCCCGAATGGCATAACGAACCTCTGAAGGGCTCCGGCGAAAGATAAGGAGCGTCGGTTTCAAGCAAAATCTTATCCATGGGTAAATTTTTAATAACCTCGGGGAGCTTTTTTGCATTTTTGAAAGTAGCAACACCGCCGATGCCGATATACATTCCCAAATCGAGTATTTCTTTTGCCATTTCGGCACTGCCCGAAAAACAGTGAACCACGCCCTTGGGACGGTGCTTTTTCAGCAATGTCATTGTATCCGAATGCGCCTCTCTGTCGTGTACTATTATCGGAAGTGAAAGCATATTTGAAAGTATAAGCTGCTTTTCAAAAAGATCAAGCTGAAGCTCTTTGTTTTCGGTGCTCCAATAATAGTCAAGTCCCGTTTCTCCTATTGCGACACATTTGTTGTCCTTAGAAAAATGATTTATGAATGATAAATCAACACCGTTTTCAAGGCTTTCCGGATGAATTCCAACTGCGGCATAAACAAATTCATATTTATGGGCAAGTCGAATTGCCTCTTGAGAGGAGGCTTTATCACAACCGCAGGTTATTATTCCGGCAACACCGTTTTTACGCATATCGTTCATAAGAGCTTCGGTAAACCTGCAAAGCTTTTCGTCATCGTAATGCGAATGAGTGTCAAAAATCATCGGTGATGTAAGCTTTGCGGCTTCAGGATATATATACATAGGCCTGTTATCTTATCCTGCTGCCTGCCGGTATATCATCGCAAAATATAACCTTAACAGCATCGCTTTCGCAGTCTGCCGCAAGTATCATACCGTTAGATTCAACACCGCACAAAACAGCAGGCTTTAAATTGGATACAACTATAACAGTATGTCCGATAAGGTCATTCGGCGAATACCACTTTGCAATGCCGGAAGCCACGATACGGTCCTTACCGCTACCGTCATCTAAGGTTAATTTCAGTAATTTTTTGGCTTTAGGTATATTCTCGCAGGCTGTTATTTTCGCAGTCTTCAGTTCGATTTTCGAAAAATCGTCTATTGTTATTTGCGAGATTGTTACGGTGTTTTGACAGTCATTGGATTTTTTCTGTTTTTCGGCTGCTATTTCTTCAAGAGCCTTTACTGTATCAATACGGGCAAATATAGGAGTGGCTTCAAGAACGCTGTATTGCTTTACCGAACCGAATCGCAGCTCCGTACAGCTTGTGCCTATTTGTGTCAATATCTTATCTGAGCTTTCGGGAATAACCGGATTAAGCATAACGGCTATCATTCTTATAGACTCAATAAGATTGTACAAAACGGCGGAAAGTCTGTCTTGCTTGCTTTCTTCCTTTGCGAGAGCCCACGGTGTAGTTTCATCAATATATTTATTGCATCTTCTTGCAAAGCCGATAACAGCTTCGCAGGCATCGGCATTGTGATAGGTATCCATAGCCTTTTTATAAGAAGAAATACAGCGATTTGCTTCTTCAATAAGCGAATTGTCCTCTGGGTCAAAATTTACAGGCAGCGAAGCCGTACCATTGAAGTATTTATTTGTCATCGCAACGGTTCTGTTAACAAGATTTCCGAGTGTATTTGCAAGATCGGTATTGAATTTATTTATGAAGCTTTCATATGTTATCATACCGTCTTGAGTAAACGGTATTTCACTTAAAAGATAATATCTTACCGCATCTGCCGAAAATTTTGCGGCAAGCTCATCTGCATAAATGACATTGCCCCTTGATTTTGACATTTTATCTTCGCCGACTAATACCCACGGATGACCTAAAACCTGCTTCGGAAGCGGTTCTCCGAGAGCCATAAGAATAATCGGCCAATAAATGGTATGGAACCTTACTATGTCCTTGCCGATAACATGTAAATCGGCTGGCCAAAAATGCTTGTAATGGTCGGAGCTGCCGTCGGGATCATAGCCAATACCCGTAATATAATTAGATAACGCATCAATCCAAACATAAATGATATGACGGTCATCAAAGGTTACGGGTATGCCCCATTTAAATGTTGATCGTGAAATGCAAAGGTCGGAAAGACCGGGCTTTATAAAATTATTAAGCATTTCGTTTCTGCGGGACTGGGGCTGTATAAATTCGGGATTTTCCTCATAATACTTGATAAGCCTATCCTGATATTTTGAAAGTCTAAGGAAATAAGCATCTTCGCTTGCATCTGTTACTTCACGGCCGCAATCGGGACATTTACCGTCTACAAGCTGTGACGATGTAAAGAACGATTCACAGGGAACACAGTATTTTCCTTCATAAGTGCCTTTATAAATATCGCCCTGCTCGTAAAGCTTTTTGAAAATTTTTTGAACCGTGCGAACATGGTCATCATCGGTTGTTCTTATGAATTTATCGTAAGAGGTATTTAAGCTGTCCCAAACCTCCTTTATTTCTGTCGATATCTTATCGACATATTCTTTCGGAGTGATTCCGGCGGCAGTAGCTTTTTCTTCGATTTTTTGCCCATGCTCATCTGAACCGGTCATAAAGTAAACATCAAAGCCTTGCTGCCTTTTATAGCGTGCTATCATATCTGCAAGGACTATATCGTAGGCATTGCCTATATGTGGCTTTGCCGATGTATACGCAATAGCTGTTGTTATATAAAATTTTTTCTTTTCACACATTTTAAAGCCTCCGTATTAGGGTTTGGTAATAAGATATATAATTGTTGTAAGTGTTGCCGAAATTGCTTCGAATATCAGAATCGAAAATCCTGTGGGAACAGAGTCGGGCTTTATGAATGTTAAATAAGAAAATAAAAGTGTTCCCAGTATCCAGCTCAAAATATAAACTATACTTATAAGCAGATTTGATTTTTTGATTTTCGAAGCACAGTTCATTATTGATATAAAGGTAAGAGGACCGCTTCTGAACGCCGCAGGAGCAGAACAGCTTACTGCCGGAACGGTTGCGTTTTTATACATATGAACACCGGCGTTACTCATTATTTTAACCGAATCATCGTACAAGCCGAAATAATCGCAAAGCATGGCTTCATTTATATTAGGGTCGTGATTGTTTACGAGGAGTGTTACGCCAAGCTCTGTTATTGCTCTTAATTCTCTTGCAACCGTAGAATCGACATTGTACTGTATAACTATAAGAGCACAGGCTTTACCCTCGCAGGCGATATAAACCGGAAAGTAACCTTTTCTGAGAATTCGCTTGTCTATCTCAACATCGGGCACCTTTATACCGTGCGATTCAAGAAGCGTTCTGTTTCCGACAAAAAGCATAACATCGCCTATCCAACCGGAAAGTCCCAACCTGTCCTCATATTTGACATCATCGGAATCGGGAATAGTGTAGGCATTAGTTGTTTTCGCTATCTTCTTAAAAATCGGAGTCAGGGGGCTTCCGACCGCCTCGGTAAGTGCAGCAGCTCTTATCAGTGTATCGTCTATGTTATTCTCGGATAAAATTTGCATATTTTGCAAAGTTACGGTTCCGTCGGGGAAAATATCGGTAGTTGATATAACCGAAGCGTTTGCGGTTTCGAGATGCTCTGCGGCAGTGCGACCTGCAATCATCGCACCTTTTTTATTGAGTTTTTTAGAGGCGCTGTATACAGGCAGCTCATCAATTAAGAATAGGGGAGCTGCGATTGCCATACACATCGTAACAGCGGCTGTATAGAAGCCGCAAATCATATCGGAATGATACATTCCCGAGGACATTCCGAGTATAAGAGAGATTAGAACCGACACAGCGAGTACCGCCGGCATTTTGCCCTTGAGCATACTTCCGAATCTTGTATATTTCATAAAGCCCGATATAAATTCAGCTTTTCTCGGAGTAGCAATAAGAATGTCACCGTCAATGGAGTTTTTTGCCATTGCAAAGGTTGTTGCGGTATCTGTAATCAGCGATACGGCTTTTTTCGGGCGCTTAACGGTTATTTGCTTTAAATTACCTAAGGTAGAGGAGTAATTCCAAAAAGAATTAAGTCCTCTGAGAAAAAGCATAATTTCGCCGATAAGAATTATAAAATAGGTATCTGTCGAAAATCTTGTTGTTCCTTTAACAATTTGTACGACGCAAAGGGCTGAAATAAAGAGAGCTGCAAGGCAAGCCGCCGAATCGGATTTGCAGCGTTTTGAAAAAAGCGAGGACAAGTTCTTGAACATACTGAAATTGGCAATAACGGTTATTAAAAAAATTACAGTACAAATAATCAGTGCACCTTTGGATTTTTGTGTATCAATCAAAAAATCACTAAGAGGTGTAAAAGCGAAAAGTGAGAGTATTAAAAGCAAAGCTCCGTTTAACAATAAAGCCAAAAAGCTGTTTCGTTTTTTCAGAGAAAGCTTTTTGATGAGTCTTCTTCCGCTTTCTTCGGAAAGATATTCGTCCTTTACCTTGAATTCCTCAAATTCTGTTTCTTCAAGCTCTGTCTGTGTCGGGGTGAAATCCGGTTCAGGTGTCATGCTTTTCAGATCGGCACTGATATCGATTGTTTTTGTAAGACTGCTGACACTCATCCGACTTTCGCCCTCAACAGCTTCTCTTATCGGTGTAAATTTAATGGTTGCAGTATCGGAAAAATCACTCCGGATTGATTCTTCTCTTTTTTGTAAATTATCTATATCTGAAATATCGGGGATATCGGTATTTTCGTTTACAATTCCGAGTATACTGCTTAAGTCGTCTGCATCGTGGAACGGGTCGGTATTATAGGGTGATTTTTCCATGCTTGCTTCCGGCTTTGAATTGAGCGATTTACCGTCAGCTGCGCTTGAATATAGGCTATTGTCGTTAAGGGAAAGCTCATCTACGGAAATATCATATTTTTCAGAAAGCTTTTCTATGGCTTTTTCGCTGTCGGACTTAAGTATTTCCGCAACGCTTTCAAGCTTATACAGCTTTTTTTTGGAAGCTGCAAAATCTTTACCCTCATCATCGGTTGTATATGCCTTGCATCTTTCGAGCAGTGTTTCCCTGTCTTGATTTTCCTTGTTAGGCTGCTGCGGAATTTCCGCATCGACTGAAGCTGCTTGTGCGGTACGGACATTATAAGGTCGGTTCATTCTCAGCTTTAAGGCCTCCAGAGGGGTCGGCTGTGACGACATAAGCGACGAGCCTTCTCCGTTTTCAATAGCCTCGCCCTTGAGCTCTTCGGCAGTTATGATATTTGCGGTAATGCTTTTAGGCGGCTGAGCTTTTTCGCTGGTATTGTATTCCGCCATAACATCATTTTCAAGCAACTCGAAAAAATCGCTTTTATTATGGTTCTTGTTAAATATACCCATTTTCGGTCCCCATTTAATAAATTTCGAATTTGATTATTTCCTTTTTCTGACAACCTCGTACATCAATATGCCGGCTGCAACTGAGGCATTGAGTGAATTTATCCTTCCGCACATTGGCAGGCTTACCAATTCATCACATTTTTTTGCGATCAACTGACCTATACCCTTACCCTCGTTACCTATTACAAGTGCGCAGGGAGCATTAAAATCTACCGTTGTGTAATCAGAGCCGTCCATATCTGCGCCAAACACCCAAATGCCGTTTTTTTTCAAGCTGTCAACAGTATTGGCGATGTTGGTAACCCTTGCGACCTTCATATATTCAAGTGCACCGCTTGATGATTTTGCGACGGTTGCATTAAGAGAAGCGCTGCGTCTCTTCGGAATTATAACTCCGTGTACGCCGCAGGCCTCGGCTGTCCTTATAACCGCACCGAGATTGTGCGGGTCCTCAAGCTCATCACATATGATGATAAAAGGCTTTTCGTTCCTTTGCTTTGCAAGCTCTAAAATATCATCGACCGTTGAATACTCCTGAGTGGCAAACATTACGGCAACGCCTTGATGATTAGCTCCTGAACAGTAATAATCGAGTTTTTGAGGACTTACCTCTTTTATAAGAATACCTTTTGCAGAGCATTTGGCAATTATGGCAGATACCGAACCGCCCGATACGCCGTGTGCTATCAAAAGACGATCGATTTCCCGACCGGAGCGCAAGGCTTCGAGAACGGGATTTCTACCGCAGATTATATTATTTTGTTTTTCCTCGGCAAAGCTTGTATTGTTCATAAAATCTAAAGCATCCTTTGAATATTGTAAGTGCAATTATGCATAATAATACAGAATGATTATAACATACAAAATGTCAAATTTAAAGAGAAAATTAAATTTTTTTAAAAAAGGATGATTAAATTATGAAAATAACAAAGCTTGAGGGCTTCGAGCTTCTTGATTCAAGAGGAAATCCTACGGTTGCCGCTAAGGTTACTGTTGAAGACGGCAGCAGCGGCTTTGCCATTTCGCCATCAGGTGCATCAACCGGAATGTATGAGGCTTATGAGCTCAGAGACGGTGATGTTACCCGCTATGGTGGAAAGGGTACTGCTGTAGCGGCTTCGAATATTGAAAATGAAATATCAAAGGCTCTTTTGGGGCTTAACTGCTTTAATCAGGCTGAGCTCGACAGAACCATGATAGAGGCAGATGGCAGCGAAAACAAAAGCAATTTAGGCGCCAACGCTATACTTGCTGTTTCGCTTGCTTGTGCAAGGGCTGCGGCAAATTCACTTAAAATCCCGCTTTACAGATATATAGGCGGTTGCAATGCTTACACTCTTCCCAGACCAATGATGAATATTTTAAACGGCGGTGTGCATGCCTCTAATGGGCTTGACATACAGGAGTTTATGATAATACCTATGAGCTGTAAAAGCTTCGGAGAGGGACTTATGCAGTGCGTGAATATATACAAAAGCCTCGGAAGTATTTTAAAAGAAAAAGGTTTTTCCTGCGGAGTTGGCGACGAAGGCGGTTATGCGCCTGAAATCAAATCGGATGCATTGGCTATAGAATTGATTATTAAGGCAATTGAATCGGCAGGCTACAACACCGATAGCGTTAAGATTGCTTTAGATGCTGCATCGAGTGAATGGTACAGCAACGGTAAATATCTATTGCCGAAAAGCGGCGTGATTAAGACGAGTGAGGAGCTTATTGAATATTATTGCTCGCTTGTCGAAAGCTATCCGATAATTTCTTTAGAGGACGGACTTGCCGATAATGATGACGATGGTTGGTGTGAGCTTACTAAAAGGCTTGGTAGTGTTATTCAACTTGTAGGTGACGATTTGTTTGTTACGAATACCGACCGTCTGCTTGCCGGAATAAGTGCCGGATATGCAAATTCGGTGCTTATTAAGCCAAATCAGATAGGAACACTCAGTGAAACACTTTCGGTTGCCAGAGTTGCAAAAAACAACGGATACACAACTGTGATTTCACACCGCTCAGGTGAAACCGAGGATACGACCATAGCTGATATTGCAGTTGCCATAAATGCTGGACAAATTAAAGCCGGTGCTCCCTGCAGAACCGACAGGGTGGCAAAGTATAACAGACTTTTAATGATAGAAAAAGAGCTTGGCGAAAGCTGAAAATAATTATATTAAAAATAAGTATTGACATTTTTCGGATTACAATATAAAATAAATGAGTTGGCGGCTGTGTCTCATTTGAGGTACAGCCGTATTATACTGTAAAGGGATTGATTGATGATGTCAGATAACCGTAATTTCGATGTGGTTATTGTAGGCGGTGGAATAGGCGGTCTTATGGCAGCTTACAGGCTTAGAAAAAATTTGCCTGATTTGAAAATTGCTATAACCGAAAGAGGAAATTCACTTGAGAACCGTAATTGTCCGGCAGGGGGAGAAAAAATCTGTGTTCATTGCAAAATTTGCAGCATAACAAACGGCTATGCCGGAGCAGGTGCTTTTTCAGACGGAAAATTTAATCTCGGAACCGCATACGGCGGAACACTCGGTGAAGAGCTCGGAGATGTTAAAGCCAATCATTACATAGATGAGGTAGATAACATTCTCAATGACTACTGCACTTCCGGTATACCGACAGTATATAAATCAAACGAGGAGCTTAAGCTCAAGTGCTTACAAAACAATTTGCGACTTCTTGATATGAATGTTAAGCATCTCGGAACCGATAATAATTATCTTACCATGCAAAACCTGATAAAGGCTATTCGTGATTCCGGCACCGAGCTTTTTGAATTTTACGATTGCCTTTCTATTTGCAAAAATAATGGTGTATATGAGCTTAAATACGCAAACGGCGAAGCTTTAACTTCGAAAAAGGTAATAATAGCAACAGGAAGAGCCGGTGCGAATTTTGTTGCCGATTTTTGCCGTGAAAACGGTGTAAAAATGCGCTCTAATCATGTGGATATCGGCGTAAGAGTCGAAATGAAGGACATAATTTGGCGAGAGTTTTCTTCGAAAATATATGAACCTAAAATACTGTATAAAACAAAAACCTTTGAGGACCGTTGCCGAATGTTCTGTTTTAATCAGGGCGGTCTTGTATCTGCCGAAAACAATCACGGTATAATAACCGCTAACGGTCATTCCTTTGCCCAAAAGGAAAAGAAAACCGATAACTGTAACTTTGCGATTTTGTCGAGTATTAGATTTACAGAGCCCTTTAATCAGCCTACCGAGTATGCGGAAAGCATATCGAGACTTGCCAATATGATAGGAAAGGGTAATGTTTTGGTACAGCGCTTCGGCGACCTTATCAGGGGACGCCGTACCAATGATCACAGACTTTCGCAAAATACCGTTATTCCCACACTTAAGGCAACTGCGGGCGATATTTCTCTTGTGTTGCCTCACAGAATACTTACAAATATAATCGAAACCATTTACGCTCTTGATAAGGTAGCTCCCGGAACCGCAAACGACGACACCCTGCTTTACGGCTGCGAAAGTAAATATTACTCTATAAGGCCGGAGTTTATAAACGATAAATTCGAGCTTATAGACGGAGTGTATATAATCGGAGACGGAAGCGGTATATGCCGTGGTCTTTCTCAATCCGGAGCAATGGGCATATATGTTGCGGATTGCATTTCAAAAAACAACTAAGTATTGTGTAATTTTTAAAAAGCCGGCTTATAACAGTCGGCTTTTGTTGTATTTTGCAATTAAAAAATTGACCGAGCGGTTGAATTTAATGTTGAATATTCACAAATTATCAATATTTGCTCGAATTTTGTTGACAAATCAACTGCTTGTGTGTTACGATATATGCGTCAAATGAATATGCTCGCCAATATAGATTTGGATAAACGGCCCAAATGTTTCTACCGCAGCGCCACAGCAGCGACTATTGGTTAATAACGGTTATCATCGCATATCTTGCGGTGTGGGCTCGTTTTTATTGGCAGGCTTGTTTTTTAAGTCTGTCTTTTATTTTTTTACAGGAGGCGTTTTCGGTATGAAGCTGCTTGAAGAGAAGATTATTAACGAAGGCATTGTTTTAAACAGCGATATACTGAGGGTCGGCTCTTTTTTAAATCAGCAGCTCGATGTTGATTTCCTTATGGAAATGGGAAGAGAGATTGCGGGTATTTATTCCGATTCTGATGTTACCAAAATTCTTACTATCGAGTCCTCCGGAATTGCAGTAGCGGTTGCGGCAGGAGCGATTATGCATATACCGGTTGTGTTTGCCAAGAAGCATAGGTCTGCGAATTTGTCAGGCGAGTTATTTAAAACCGTTGTTCATTCCTTTACTCATAACGAGGATTATACTGTTGTTGTTCCGAGTGAGTACTTAGGAAAGGGTGACGGCGTTATTATTGTTGACGACTTTTTGGCGAACGGTAAGGCCTTAGAGGGACTTATCGATATCGTGGCTCAGTCAGGCGCCCGTTTTCTCGGTGCTACCTGTGCAATAGAAAAAGGCTTTCAGCACGGCGGAGACATACTTCGTGAAAAAGGCTACAGAATAGAATCACTTGCGATAATAGATTCTATGAGCCCCGAAGAGATTGTTTTCCGTAATATTTAAACCGTATGTAATTTTATTTTACATAAAAAGAAAATTTTTCAGGAGGAAATCACTTATGAAAAAAATCATTTCAGCGATTCTTGCGGTTGTAATGCTCGTTTCGATGTGTTCACTTGCAGGATGCGGCAGCAACGACGATTCCAAGAAGGCAAGCGGTGTTACCGCAGACATTCTTCCCCGTAACGAAATTAAATCCGAAGTTAAAATTCCGGATGATTTCAAAATCGGTATGATCTGCCTTCACGATGAAAATTCAACCTATGACAACAACTTTATTCAGGCATTAAAGAGCGTTAAAGAGAGCCTCGGTCTTGATGACAGTCAGGTTCTTATAGTTCCCAACATAGGTGAGGATTCTTCCTGCTATGATACGGCAGTTGACCTTGCTAAAAAGGGCTGCAACATCATATTTGCAGACAGCTTCGGCCATGAGTCCTTCCTTAAGGCGGCTGCCAAGGAATATCCCGATGTTCAGTTCTGCCATGCTACCGGTACATCGGCAAAGCTTGAAGGCTTAAAGAATTTCCACAACGCTTTTGCTTCTATTTACGAAGGTCGTTACCTTGCAGGTATTGCAGCAGGTATGAAGCTTAACGAGATGATAGCAGACGGCAAGATTAAGGCTGAAGAGGCTGTAATCGGTTATGTTGGTGCTTTCACCTATGCTGAGGTTATTTCCGGTATGACCTCATTCTTCCTCGGCGCTCGCTCTGTTTGCGAAACCGCTACAATGAAGGTTCGCTACACAGGCTCATGGTACGATCAGGCAAAGGAGCAGGAGGCTGCAACTGCACTTATTCAGAACGACAAGTGCGTTCTCATAAGCCAGCACGCTGACTCTCTCGGTGCTCCTACTGCTTGCGAGCTTGCAGGTGTTCCGAATGTTTCTTACAACGGCAGCACTTATTCGGCAGGTGAAACTACATTTATAGTATCCTCTGCAATCAACTGGGCTCCTTACTTCCAGTACATCATAGAGACCGTTGTGAACGGCAACGAAATCGATGCTGACTGGTGCGGTGATATAACAACAAACTCTGTTGTTCTTTCAGGTCTTAATGAAGGCGTTGTTGCCGAAGGCACCGATGCTAAGATTGAAGAAGCAATCGAGGGCTTCAAGGCTGGAACTCTTCATGTTTTCGATACCTCTAAGTGGACGCTTGACGGCAAGCATCTTGATGAGTATAAGGCTGATATCGACGGTGACTATAAGGGAGATACCAATGTTATACACGACGGTTACTTCGATGAGTCGAATGCAAAGGACTTCCGTTCTGCTCCTTACTTCGATATAATCATTGACGGTATAACTAACCTCAACGAGAATTTTGGTTAATAATACATAGGCTTTAACCTATATCAAGGGGGCTTTTAATCAAGCCCCCTTGTGTGATTTTTTCTATATTGGAGGTTTCCACTTGAATGTACTTGAGCTGAAAAATGTTACCAAGACTTTCGGTAAGGTAGTTGCCAACAAAAATGTTAATTTATCTGTAAAATCGGGGGAAATTCTTGCTGTTCTCGGTGAAAACGGGAGCGGTAAAACAACCCTTATGAATATGATTGCAGGTATATATTATCCCGATGAGGGTGAGATATATGTTAACGGCGAGCTTGCGCATATAAACTCTCCTAAGGCTGCTTTCGATTACGGTATAGGTATGATACATCAGCATTTTAAGCTTGTTGATGTTTTCAGTGCTGCCGAAAATATCGTTCTCGGTCTTAATGACGGAAAGAAATTCAACTTGAATGAAGCGGCAAAACGAGTTTCGTCAATATCAACTAAATACGGCTTTGAGATTGAGCCTAAGAAAAAGGTATACAATATGTCTGTATCCGAAAAACAGACTGTTGAAATAATAAAGGTTCTCTATAAGGGTGCCGATATTCTTATTCTTGATGAACCGACTGCGGTTTTAACTCCACAGGAAACAAAAAAACTCTTTGCCGTTCTTCAGAAAATGAAAAACGACGGCAAATCAATTATTATAATAACTCACAAAATGCACGAGGTCCTTTCTGTTTCGGATAGAGTCGCCATTCTTCGCAAGGGTGAATATATCGGAACAGTAAATACATCGGAAACAAATGAGGCTGAGCTTACCGAAATGATGGTGGGTAAAAAAATAAGCCTTAATATTGAGCGAACGGAGCCTGTTGATCCAAAGGACAGGCTTGAGGTTGAGCATATCGACTGTGTAAGCAGAGACGGTATAAAGCTTCTTGATGATATTTCCTTTACCGCAAAATCCGGCGAAATTCTCGGAATTGCCGGTATAGCGGGAAGTGGACAAAGAGAGCTGCTTGAAGCTATTGCAGGGCTTCAGCATCTCCAATCGGGCAAAATCACTTATAACGACCCGAAAACCGGTAAGGTTGAAAATTTAAGAGATAAAACTCCTATGGAGATAAGGGAGCTCGGTGTCAGACTTTCCTTTGTCCCCGAGGATAGACTTGGTATGGGTCTTGTCGGCAATATGGATATTGTTGATAATATG
>CAYLQF010000017.1:0-16400 GCA_964385735.1 uncultured Ruminococcus sp.
TAGAGCGACCGCCTCCTAAGCGGTAGGTCGGAGGTTCGAATCCTCTCGGGAACGCCAGAAAAAGGCGATTGCATTTGCAGTCGCCTTTGAATTTATATTAAAACAGCCTCAAGACGGAGGTAATTGAAATGTTGAAAATATTAGTAGCAGAGGATAATATGGACCAGCGCCTGCTAATCGGCAAAGCGCTTGCAAATGAGGGGTACTCGGTAAGGTCGGTATCAAACGGAAAAGAGGCATTAGAGGAGCTTGACCGTGAATTTTACGACCTGCTTATATCAGATATTATGATGCCCTGTATGGACGGCTATGAGCTTGTTCGCACCCTACGGGCTGCCGGAATTACAACGCCGGTAATGATGATTACCGCAAGAGATGCCTTTGACGATATGCGCCACGGCTTTCTTTCCGGCACCGATGATTATATGATTAAGCCCATAAATTTACAGGAGATGGTGCTGCGTGTTCAGGCGCTTCTTCGCCGTGCTCAGATGATAAGCGACCGAAGACTGATTATCGGCAGTACCGCAATGGAGGCGGAATCATTAACCGTCCGCACAGAAAACGAGACCTTGGTTTTACCTCAAAAGGAATTTATGCTGCTTTATAAAATGGCCTCCTTCCCTGGGAAAATTTTTACCCGCCAACAGCTGATGGACGATATTTGGGGCTATGACAGCGAAAGCGATATGCACACAGTAGATGTGCATATCGGCAGACTTCGTGAGCGCTTTAAGGATAGCAAGGATTTTAAAATCGTAACGCTCAGAGGCGTGGGCTATAAGGTGGTTAAGCAATGAAAGCACGGGAGGCCTTTGATAGAATAAGAAATCAAAAGGAAAACAAATTCAATCTGCGTGTACGAATGGTGGTTTTCGTTACCGGTCTTGTTATTTTAAATGTTATAATCACCCTTGTCCTTTTGAGGCTTCTTGAAAATTTTTCATTAAATCCAATCGTAAAGCAGCTCATAATGATTGCAACCGTGCTCATTATAGGCGCTGTTGTTTCTGCCTTGTTCTCCAAAAATTTCATAAATCCCTTTCAGGAAATTCGGCACGGAATGGAAAAGGTGGCAGACGGGGATTTCTCGGTTCGGCTTGATACAAGCTCCTCTCTTAAAGAGGTGCAGGAGATTTATTCGGGCTTCAACCTTATGGTAAAGGAGCTCGGTACAATCGAGGTGCTACAGAGCGATTTTGTATCCAATGTATCGCACGAATTCAAAACACCCATTTCCTCTATCGAGGGCTACAGTATGATGCTTCAGGCAGGCGATAATTTAACCGAAGACCAAAAACGGTATGTTGAAAGAATTATGATTAACACCGGCCGTCTGTCATCGCTGGTAGGGAATGTTCTTCTGCTTTCGAAAATTGAAAATCAATCCATTCAAACAAACAAAGAGCAGTTCCGGCTGGACGAGCAAATCAGGGAATCGCTGGTTGTTCTGGAGCCGCAATGGAGCAAAAAGGATATTGAGCTTGATGTTGATATGGAAAGCGTGAAATATCTCGGAAACGAAAATTTGCTTCATCATGTTTGGGATAATCTTTTGGGAAATGCCGTAAAATTCTCACCGACCTGCTCAAAAATAACCGTTCGGTTGTTTAAGAACAATAGAAGGATTGTTTTTACCGTTGAGGATGAGGGGCAAGGCATTCCCAAGGAGATAAGACCGCATATTTTCGATAAATTTTATCAGGCAGACAGCTCCCATAAGCAGGAGGGAAACGGCTTGGGGCTGCCGCTTGCAAAACAGATTTTAATGCTTTCGGGCGGAAAAATCGAGGTTGGAGACGCCCTCGGCGGCGGCTGCAAATTTACGGTTACGCTTGAAGAATAAAAAACATCTCGGGGTATCTGCCTTTTTTCGAGCAGATACCCCTTTTTTCAACAATTGTTGACATTAAATTGAGCTTTAGTTGCAAATTTAAGCTTATAATATATTGAGTAAAAACCGATATTACGCTTGCCGTCTGCACGGCGACGATGCTTTTCTCCTCGCCGCTTTACAGCCGCAGAAGCTTTGCTGTGCTTAAGGAATGTAAGGAAGGGCGGAGTATGCAAAAGTGACCGTTATATTATATATTTTATCTGCAATTTTAATACTGCTTGCCGCATATATTCTTTTTATTGCCGTTTGCAGTCTGTTTATAAGCCCGAAAAAGGAATACAGCCGTAACAGCCGTTTTTACCGTTTTTTATTGCAAAGTGCCTCGGCGGCTGCACTTAAGCTTTTGCGTGTACGGGTACACATCACGGGTATTGAAAAATTACCTGCCGATACCCGTCTTCTGTTTGTGGGAAATCACCGCTCGAATTTCGATCCTATAATCGAGTGGCAGGTATTAAAGGCGTGGCAACCGGCGTTTATATCAAAGAAATCAAACTTTAAAATCCCATTTTTCGGGCGGTTTATCCGTAAATGCTGTTTTATGCCTATCGACAGGGAAAATCCGAGAAACGCCGTAAAGACAATCAACAGGGCAGCACAGCTGCTGAAAAGCGGTGAGGTATCCATTGGAATTTATCCCGAGGGCACACGCAGTAAAAGCTGTGTGCTGCTGCCTTTTCATAACGGTGTTTTTAAGATTGCACAGAAAGCAAGCGCTTCAATTGCCGTGCTTGCAATCACAGGAAGTGAAAAAATACATAGGCAAGCCGTGCTTAAACGCTCCGAGGTTTATCTTGATGTAGTCGATGTAATTCCGGCTGAGACCGTTAATAAGGTAAGGACCGATGCTCTCGGTGAAAGAGCTCGCAGCGCTCTGGAAAAAGGCATAAGCCAAAGAGAGAGTAAATAAAAAGCAGACTGCAATCTGATTAAATTATTTGTAAATAAGGTGGAATTTAAATGGCAAGAGCATATGTTTTCTTTAATCCGTTGGCCGGAAAGGGTATAAACGAGGGTGATTTATCTTTTTTTAAGGATACCCTCGAGGATGAGGTTGTTTTTTGCAATATGACAAAATCCGAAACCTATGAGGAAAAGCTGTTTTCCTTAAAAGCCGATGATTATATCATACTTTGCGGGGGTGACGGCACCCTCAACCGTTTTATAAACTTCACGGACGGCGTTGAATTTAAAAACGAAATATTTTATTATCCCTTCGGCTCCGGCAACGATTTTGCAAGAGACCTCGGCAAAAGCTGCGGTGACAAGCCCTTCAATATCACGAAATACATAAAAGATCTTCCCTTTGTTGAGGTTAAAGGCAGAAAATACCGCTTTTTAAACGGAGTAGGCTACGGAATTGACGGCTACTGCTGCGAGGTCGGAGATGAAATCAAAAAGCATTCAAGCAAGCCCGTGAATTACACCTTAATTGCGGTAAAGGGACTTCTCCTTCATTACAAGCCCACAAGCGCTGTCGTTACGGTAGACGGGGTAAAGCACAGCTACCGCAAGGTCTGGCTTGCGCCCACAATGAACGGTCGGTATTACGGAGGTGGTATGATTGCAGCGCCCAATCAAAAAAGGCTGGGCACAAACAGAAGCCTCTCTGTTATGATTTTTCACGATGTCGGGAAGCTCAGAAGCCTTATTATATTCCCCTCTATTTTTAAGGGCAAGCATATCGAGCATAAAAAGGTTGTGGAGCTTTTAACCGGAAAGGATATTACGGTTGAGTTTAACAGGCCTACAGCGCTTCAAATCGACGGTGAAACCATACTCGGTGTTACCTCCTACAGAGCGACTATGCCGCCGGTGTCAGCCGAAAGCACCCTCAATAAAGCTTTTACCACTCTGCAAAAGTAAAAATCAAATATATAAAAAGGGCAGCTACACTTCAAAAACATCCGTGTATCTGCCCTTTGCTTTTATGCTTATTTTTTACAGATAATTTTCTCTGTAGGTAACGCCGAAGGCCTCGGCAAGTGTTTTGAGCTGCTCATCGGTAATGGTATTGACCCTCGGCAGATGAGCAATTTTCATATAGATTTCGGCTGCCTTTTCGGCAGTTTCGATAAGACCGAAGGCTTCGTCTAAATCCTTGCCGGCACCGTAAATGCCGTGCTGCGACCAAACCGTCAATCTTGCGGTTTTCATCTTTTCTGCGGTAGCTATGCCTATATCGTTGGTACCGCAAAGCATCCACGGAAGCACATTCACACCGTCCGGAAATACCACTATACATTCGGTGCACATTTGCCACAGAGTTCTTGTGAATTCCCGCTCATCAAGGGTATGAACATAGGTCATAGCAAGCAAATTTGCCGGATGACAGTGCATAACAACCCTGTTTTTCGGGTCTGCCTTCAGACGCTCGATATGGCTCATCAAATGAGACGGAAATTCTGAGGTGAATTTGCCGCCGTCCCTATAGCCCCACAGCAGCTCGGCAGCCTTACCGTCTGAGGCAATACGCACAATACCGAGATTTGCTTCAGGGTCTTTATCGATATTTTTAAAATATTTGCCCGTACCGGTTACTATAAAGATTTTGCCGCTAAGAGCAGCTGCATCAAAGCCGAGGGGAAGGGTGCGAATAACTCGGCTTAAATCGAGATACTGCTCTGCCTCCCCTGTGTCAATCATATAGCTGATATTGCCGCCGTTGCGCTCATCCCAGCCGAGGCGGTACATATTTGCGGTTGTTGCCCGCATTTGCTCTACAAAGGGAGCGGTAAAAATATCCTTCAATTATACTCTCTCCTGTCTTTTTTCATCCGTATCGGTATGACCATAGCTTTTATATTCTGAAGCTTAAGGTCTCTGCTTCGTATTTTTTTACTTCCGACAGCCAATTACCGTCCTGAGGCACACCGTTTTGGCGGCAATATTCCGCCCAAACCTCCCCGAAGGGCATAGTTTTAAGCTCCTCCTGACAGACGAGCAGCTCCGTCCATTCGCTTTTGTTCTGAGCATCGGTCATATCGGGGGTAAGCAAAGCGTACAAAAGTGCCTTCTGCACATTGCGGAAGCCTGTAACCCATGCGGCGATACGGTTTACAGAGGCATCGAAATAATCAAGTGCCATATGCACCCTGCCCTCTAAGCCGCCGCAACGAACTATCTCCTTACAAATTTCCCGTGTTTCATCATCAAACAAAACCACATGGTCGCTGTCCCAACGCACGGGACGGGTGATATGCAGGGCAATTTCGGGGAAAAAGGCAAGTAATGCCGGTATTTTATCCGATACCGTTTCCGTAGGATGATAATGACCGTTATCCATCAGAGGAATGCATTTATGCCTGTTCATAGCCGCATAGGAAAGTGTGAATTCCGCAGAGCCCACGGTGTAGCTCTCCACACCTATGCCGAACACCTTGCTCTCGATACAGGGCTTTACCATATCAAAATCGTAAGGCTCGGAAAGAATTTCATCTATTGCCTCTTTGTAGCGGATTCTCGGGCCCATACGGTCCGCCGGTATATCCTTAAAGCCGTCGCCCGTCCAAATATTCATAGTACAGGGCTGACCTAATTCCTGAGCCAAATACTGAGAAATACGAACACAAGCCTTGCCGTGGTCTATCCAGAAGCGACGGATTTCGGGGTCGGGTGAGGAAAGGGTAAGACCGTTCGCTCTGGGGTGACTGAAGAAGGTGGGATTAAAATCCGCTCCCAGACCGTGCTTTTTGCAAAAATCCACCCAAGCCTTAAAATGCTTCGGCTTAAGCTCATTCCTGTCTGCCCATTCACCGTTTTCAAAAACGGCATAGCTTGCGTGAATATTGATTTTTTTAGTGCCGGGGCAAAGCCTTAAGACCTCCTCGATATCCGCCATCAGCTCCTCGGGAGAGGTAGCTCTGCCGAGGTAATTGCCTGTTGACTGAATACCGCCGGTAAGAGGCTTGTCGGGGTCGGTATCAAAGCCCCTGACATCATCCCCCTGCCAGCAATGCAGAGATAGCGGAGCCCTCTTCAGCTTTTCAATTGCCGCATCGGTATCTATTCCGAGCAGGGCATATTTTTCTTTGGCATTTTCATAGGACATCGGTATTACCTCCGTTTGAAATTTAAGCTTAAAGCAGCCTTTGCCGGCTTTGTTATTTTAAATTTATAAAAACAAGTCCGACAAGGCAGATTAAAACACCCACAAGCTTATTTACGGTCAGCGCTTCATTATAAAGCAGGGCGCCGACAAAAATCAGAATAACCGCAAGAAACGAGCTTTGCACAATAGAGGCGGTGCCGACCTGCCAGCCCGCCTTATAGGCGTATATAAAGCCTACCTCAAGCCCCACCACAGCAAGACCCAGAACATATGGCGCCCAATTCATTTTCGCAAGCTCTTTAACAATATTTGCCTTCTTATCCGAAAGAAGCCAGATTGCGCACGAGCTGATTGCGCCTATTATATAGGTTACTGCCAGCGAGGCGAAGGGGTTTACATTATCCGGCACACTTTTTGCGCATATTTGATATATGACATTTGATAATACGACCAGTGCTATAGGCCAAATATAGCGAAACATTTATAATGCTCCTTACAAAATTATTCGGCCTGACTGTCGGTAGGTGCCCACCCGTATCCTGCGAGCGTAAGCTCGATGCTTTAAGCTTTATTTTTTTGCTAAAAGCTACGGAGGCAAAAAGCTTTTTGCCTCCGTTTGTGTTATTTTACAGCTTACATAAGGCTTCTGTAAAGCTCTTTTATTTCCTCAACAGAGGTGTCTCTCGGGTTGCCGGGACGGCAAGCATCCGCATAAGCGGACTCTGCGAGAGCGTCTATATCCTCTTCCTTTACAATGCCCTTAAGGGTTGTGGGAATACCTACATCCTCTGCGAGCTGTCTTACGGCATCAACCGCAGCCCTGCGATATTCCTCCTGTGTCATACCGTCAACACCCTCAACGCCCATAGCCTTAGCTATATCACGGTATTTCTCGCCGGTGTATTCGGCGTTGTAGGCCATAACCGTCGGCAAAAGGATTGCACAGGCCTTACCGTGAGGAGTGTCGTAATAAGCCGAAAGAGTGTGAGCCATAGAGTGGTCAACACCAAGTCCGACATTTGAGAAGCCCATTCCGGCTATATACTGACCGAGAGCCATACCCTCTCTGCCGTCTGCCGTGTTATTAACGGCACCTCGAAGCGAGCGAGCAATAACCTCTATTGCCTTAATATGGAACATATCCGAAAGCTCCCACGCACCCTTGGTTATATAGCCCTCTATGGCGTGAGTTAAAGCATCCATTCCGGTTGCGGCTGTAAGGCCGGCGGGCATAGAGCTCATCATTTCGGGGTCAACTACGGCTACAACCGGAATGTCGTGAACATCAACGCAAACGAATTTACGCTTTTTCTCAACATCTGTTATAACATAGTTTATGGTAACCTCTGCTGCGGTGCCAGCGGTTGTGGGAACTGCGATTATCGGCACGCAGGGATTCTTTGTTGCGGCAACGCCCTCAAGAGAGCGAACATCGGAAAACTCGGGATTTGTAACGATTATTCCGATAGCCTTTGAGGTATCCATCGAAGAACCGCCGCCTATGGCAACGATACAGTCCGCACCCGAAGCCTTGAATTCACTTACACCGTGCTGAACATTCTCGATAGTGGGGTTGGCCTTGATATCGGAATAAAGGGTATACTCAATACCCTCCGCCTTGAGAAGCTCGGTAACCTTATCGGTTATTCCGAACCTAACAAGGTCGGGGTCGGAAGCAACAAAGGCCTTTTTAAAGCCTCTTGCCTTTATTTCCTGTGGTACGGCGGCGATTGCGCCTGCGCCGTGATACGAGGTCTCATTCAAAACGAATTTGTTCATAAAATTCACCCTTATCAATATTTTTTGGGACCTTTTACCGTCCCTATAGCCTAATTATACACATAAACGGTTGTTAAATCAATAACAAATTTGTGAATTATTCAAATAGCCTGCCGTTTTTGTCGAAAATTGCGGTTCGGCAAACAGAATAACACACTTGCTCTCCGCAGCGCTCCAAAAAAGCATTTACCAGCAGCTCGGGATTTATATTTTTTTCGTTTCCGGCAGGCAGTGTTACCAAAAGGCGTGTTGAGCTATTCGACAAAATCTGCGCTTTTTCGATTTCGGGAGCGATATTTATTTGCTTTACCTCTCCCTTTTTGGTTCTTTTTTCACATATTATTTCATCGCTTTTTAAAAAAGCGGAAAGCTCGGCAGCTAAGGTGCCGCCGTCCTCAAACAAAAGCTCATAGCTTGAAAAGGCTATTTCCTTGGGCTTCATAACCGGCTCGGCTGCGGCAAAAAACCTCAATCCCTCGGGGCAGACCGAATTCAGTCTCTCAACAGCGGTGTCAAGCCCAAGCTCGTCGTCGCAAAGCTTTATATCGCAGGCCTCGTATTTGCTCTCAAAGCCGAGGGAGAGCGGCAGAGCAAAGGTTACATAAAGGTGTGGGTGAAAGCCCTCTGTATACCATACGGGCAGCTTGGCCTTTCTCAGCGCCCTTGTCATAAGCCTCGTCATATCAAGGTGAGATATAAAACGAAGTCTGCCCGTTTTTTCGTAAAACAGTCTAACGCTTTTCAACGCAAACCCCTCCCTTAAGCTCGGCACAGCCGCAGCCGGCACATTTTTTACGGCAGCTTTCGGTTGTTACCGCCCTTTTCGCAAGCTCGTTTTCTTTTATTAAGAAATCCTTATCTATGTAGTAATCAAGGTGGTCCCACGGCATAAGCTCATCATAGGAGCGCTGTCTGTTTGCGTAAAAAGCCGGATCTATTCCGCACTCCTTGAAGGCCTCAAGCCATTTGTCAAGGTCGAAAAACTCATCCCAACCGTCAAATTTACAGCCCTTTTCGCAGGCTCTTAAAATAACCTCGGAGAGGCGTCTGTCACCCCTTGCAAAAACACCCTCTAAGAAGCTTGCCTTGTTTTCGTGATAATTAAAATCTATCTTTCTCGAACGGATGCTTTCCTTTAAAAGCTGCTGCTTTCTTATCATTTCCTCCCTTGTTATCTGAGGATGAAATTCAAAGGGGGTAAAGGGCTTCGGAACAAAATTCGCAACGCTTATCGAAACGCTCACGCCTTTGCCCTTAGGTCGGTTTTCGGTATGATAAAACTCATCCACTATTTTTTGGGCAAGCTCGGCTATGCCGACTATATCCTCATCCGTTTCATAGGGCAGACCCATCATAAAATAAAGCTTAACTGCGGTATAGCCACCCTCAAACGCCGTTCGGCAGGAGGATAAAATATCCTCCTCGGTTATATTTTTGTTTATAACATCCCTAAGCCTCTGCGTTCCCGCCTCGGGAGCGAAGGTAAGACCGCTTTTTTTAATACGGCTCACCTTTTCCATAAGCTCGGCGGAAAAATTATCTATTCTCAGCGAGGGCAGAGAAAGGCTGATTTTTTCCTTTTCGGTATAGTCAAGCAAGCCGTCAAGCATAGCCTCTATTCCGGTGTAATCACTTGTACTCAGCGATGAGAGAGAAAGCTCGTCGTAGCCGGTGCTTTCGCACATAGCCCTTGCCTGCCTGCAAACTGTTTCGGGGCTTTTTTCTCTTACGGGTCGGTAAATAAAGCCCGCCTGACAAAATCTGCACCCTCTTATACAGCCTCTGAAAACCTCCTGAACCGCCCTGTCGTGCACTATTTCGATATACGGCACCACTATATCCGAGGGGTAAGGCAGCTCGTCAAGGTTCATTTCAACCCTCTTTTTAATCCTTTCGGGTGCACCCGAATTCGGCGTTATCGCCCTTACCGTGCCGTCCTCATTATAGGAAACATCATACAGCGAGGGTACATAAACACCGTTAATCTGAGCCGCCGCCCTTAAAAGCTCGGCCTTGCTTTTTTTCTTGCTTTTGAATTCCTTGTAGAGGTCGATAACCTCAAGGTCAACCCTTTCGCCGTCTCCCAAAAAGAAAATATCTATAAAATCGGCAAGCGGCTCTGCGTTGCAGGCGCAGGGACCGCCGGCAACTATAATGGGGTCATTTTCGCCTCTGTCCCTCGAAAGAGGTGCAACCCCCGCAAGCCGAAGCATATTTACGACATTTGTGTACGAAAGCTCATACTGAAGCGTAAAGCCTATAAAATCGAAATCCCTTATCGGGTCTCTGCTTTCAAGAGCAAAAAGAGGAATATTGTTTTTTACCATAGCCTCTTCGAAATCCGGCCACGGCGCAAATACACGCTCGCACCATATATCCTCACGCTCGTTGAAAATCGAATAGAGAATTTTAATACCCAGATGCGACATTCCTATTTCATAGGAATCGGGAAAGCAAAAGGCAAACCTTACATCTACCTTGGATTTATCCTTTATAACGCTGTTGATTTCACCGCCGGCATATCTGCCCGGCTTTTGCACGCTCATTAAAAGCTGCTCAAATTTCTTTTCGTTCATTTTACACTCCTGAGTTTTAAATCTTTAATGGGCGTTATGCCGCAGTCTGACAGAAGCTTTTCCGCCGAAAGCACGACTTCCTCTGAAAAATCCAAGGGAGAATGGGCATCCACCCCGAGAATTACCCTGTTTCCGACCTGCGCCGCAAGCTTAAAAAATTCACGGCTCGGATAATTCCTATGGGTGCGATATCCGAGGAGATTAAATTCAAGTGGGACATCATAAGCCCTTGCCGCCTCGCAAAGCCGCTTCATTTCAGCCTTATAAGCAGCCCTGCTTCCCGTAAAGTTGATAAGGTCCGGATGAGCAATATATGAAAATTTTTCGGTTTTAAGAGCGGAGATAATCTGGCTTACATACTCTCTGAGTATGCTTTTGTCGTCGGTGGGGCAGGCCACATAAACGCCGTTATATTCGTTTTTTGTAAAATGCTGACCTAATATAAGATAATCACATTCATAATTTAAAGCATTATAAAGCACGCCTTCGAATATTTCGGGATAATACTCGCATTCGTAGCCTATGTAAATATTAAGCCTTCCCTTAAGCTTTTTTCTCAGCGAGGCAATACCGCTTACATATTCTGCGGTTTGAGCCGTGCGCATACGGAAATTTGAAACATAGCCCCCCGGAAAATCGGCCGGAATATGGTCGGAAAAGCCGAGGTCCTTAATTCCCATATCCATTGCGGCAACGGCATATTCCTCCGGAGTGCCCACGGCGTGTCGGCACAAAGGAGTATGTGTGTGGTAATTTGCTGTCATTTCAAAGACCTCTCTTTGTCGTTTATAAAATAACCTTTTTGGGTGTTGCTTTTTTAAAAGCCGGATACTATAATTAAGAGAATAGGAGTTGATTTATGTGTTTGATATGAATAATTTTTTCGGTGCGGATAACGAGGCTCCGCTTGACAGACCTGCCGTTAACGGAGGTCTTTGCCGAATTTTCCGAACTGTTGCCTGCGTGGGAGACAGTCTTGCCTCGGGAGAATTTGAGGCTCTTTCGGACGAAGGCGTTGTCGGCTGTCACGATATGTATGAATATTCTTGGGGTCAGCATATGGCAAGAGCGGCGGGAATAAAGGTTTATAATTTTTCCGCCGGAGGAATGACCGCATACCAATATGTAAATTCCTTCGCCGAGCTTAACGGAATGTGGGACAGGGACAAGCTCGCTCAATGCTATATAATAGCGCTTGGCGTAAACGATTGGGGCTTTTCCGACCGTCCGCACGGCAGCGCCGAGGATATAAATCTTAAAAATTGGCGCAACAACAAGCAAACCTTTGCGGGCGACTATGCAAGAATAATATGCAGGTATAAGGAAATGCAGCCGGATGCCCACTTTTTCCTCGTAACCGCTCCGAAGAACGAAAAGGATAAGCCCTCTCTTGAGGGTCACAGCGAGCTTATCTATTCCATTGCGGAAAAGCTTGACAATACCTATGTTATAGATTTCGACAAATACGGCCCCGTTTGTGATGCCGATTTTCGCAGCAAATACTTTCTCGGCAATCACCTGAATGCCGCCGGCTATGTGCTGTTTGCCGAGCTTACAATGTCCTATATGGATTGGATAATACGGCATAACCCCGAAGACTTTTCTCAGGTTGGCTTTATAGGAACGCCGTATTATTATTCAAAGCTTAAAGGGTGATTTTAAAGAGTGCTTTAAGGCTTGCCTCCGGTAAAATCGCTGTCAAGCTTTATCACGCAGCAAAAGCTGCTGTCTAACTCCTTTGCACAGCGGGATATCTGCGCCTTTAGCTCTTCGCCTGAGGCTTTAAGCTCGGGCGGTACCACAACATCGAAAATAAGATTTGTCCTGTGCTTTGCCGCAGGGGTCATACGAAAATCATGGACGGTAAGTCTTCCGTCTATGATTTTTATTTTTTCGCAAAGCCGCTCCTTGGTTTTTAAAACCGATTCGTTGTCGGTGTCGATAGGGTCCATATGAATAACCAAATCTATTCCCAGCCTTTCGAAAACAAGCTTTTCGCAAAGGTCGATTTTTTCGTGGCACAAAACGATATCGGTATTTTGCGGCACCTCGATATGAACCGAGGCAAAGCACCTGCCGGGTCCGTAATCGTGAAGCATAAGGTCGTGAAGCCCGAGAAAGCCGTCAAACGAATTTATTATGCTCTCAAGCTCCCTTACGGTTTCCTTATCGGGTGCGCCGCCGAGAATTTCATCAAGTGTGGCCTTTGCCGAGGCAATGCCGGACCACACTATAAAGGCTCCCACAAGTGCCGCCATAACGGCATCAAGATTAAAGTTAAGCTTGAAAAGCATAGAAGCCGCAATCGCAAGCAAAACGGCAAGGGTTGTAATACAGTCGTTAATACTGTCCTGAGCGGTTGCCTTAAGTGAGGAGGAATTTATTTTTTTCGCAAGCGTGCGGTTGAAGCAGAACATATAAAGCTTAACCGCCGCCGAAACGGCAAGGATTACAACGGCAAGCATACCGTAGGTCGGAGCTGCCTCACCCTTTACAAGAGCCTTTACCGAGCTTTTGAAAAGCCCTACGCCGACAAGTATCATAAGCATAGAAACCGAAAATGCGGACATATACTCTATTCTTCCGTGTCCGAAGGGGTGCTCTCTGTCAGCAGGCTTTGCCGACATTTTAAAGCCTATCAGTGTTATAACCGAGGAGCCTATATCGGAGAGATTATTGAGTCCGTCGGCCACAATGGACATAGCCGAAAACGCAAGTCCCGTTGCGATTTTTATGACTGCCAGCAAAAGATTCGCCGCCACTCCTACAAGCGAGCCTATGCTTCCGCATTTTTCACGCACCGAACGGTCGGAAAAATCGGGAGACTTACCTAATGCAAGGCGAATAATAGGCGACTGCATTAAAGCTTCGCTCCCTTTGCGCCCTTTGCTCCGAAGGAGGCACCCGAAAGTATGTTTGTATCTATGGTGTAGGTAAGATTATCCCTCATTCGCTGTCTGCGGAAGGCAATGCTTACCAGCTTATCTATCATATCGGTATATTTAAGACCCGAGGCCTCCCAAAGATAAAACGCAAGTGAGCCGGGGATAGTGTTTATCTCGTTTGCAAAGACCTCGCCCGTTTTTGAATTCATAAGAAAATCTATTCTTACAACGCCGCTGCAGCCGAGCGCCTTGAAAATATCGCAGGAAAGGCTTTTTATCTCCTGTTCCTTTTCCTTGCTTATATCGGCGGGAATTTTTCTTCCGAGCGATGCCATTCCCTTGCTTGCTTCTCCGCTTTTTGTGCCGCCCAAATATTTATCCTTATAGGATAAAATCTCATCGTGCATAAACGGCTCCTCACAAGCACTTGCCTCACATTCGTCGGCATCGCCTATAACCGAGCAGTTTATTTCCCTTAAGGGACTTATTGCCCGCTCCGCAAGCACGGTATCCGCAAAGGAGAGTGAAAGCTCTATGGCTCCCGAAAGCTCCGATATATCGTTCACCTTGGAAATGCCAACGCTTGAGCCTAAATTTATCGGCTTTATAATAAGCGGAAAGCCTATTTTTTCCGCAATTTCATTTATAACCGCTTCTCTGTCAAGACGGTAACGCCTTGCTCTGAAGCTTACACAGTCAAGACAGGGCAGACCGTTTTGCTTCAAAACGCTCTTAAAAACAGCCTTATCCATACCTACTGCCGCCGACAGAATATCACAGCTTATATAAGGCAGCCCTAAAAACTCGAAAAGACCTGCCATAGCCCCGTCCTCACAGTTTGTACCGTGAACTATCGGAAAAGCAAGGTCTAATTTAACATCCTTTTTCTTTGAAAACAGCCCGCTGTTAAAATATCTCATTACAACACCCGAATCGGTTTTTATGACCGTTACCTCGTCGGTGCTTTTATAAAGCGAGGTCATATCCTTATAGCTTTCAATATCAAAAAGGGCTTTGCCGGTTCGCATAACTCCCTCCTTTGTTACATATATGGGAGTTACCTCATATTTCTCACGGCTTATCGCACGCATTGCCTGAACGGCGGATATTATGGATACCTCGTGCTCAACCGAACGGCAACCGTAAAATACGGCAATATTAGTTTTCATAAATAAAACCTCACTTGTAAATTATATTCAGTCAAGATAATTATCGGGAAGGTCGTTTTCTATCAAAAGAACGCTGTTTTTATCGGCAGAGGGAGAATATATTTCCATAGCCTCCTTGAAGCTCGATACCGTATGCAGGCGCTCCGAAGCAAAGCCCTGCGACTCGGCGCCGAGTCTTAAGGGCTTGCTTCTCGTTTTGCCGACCAAAATTATTTCATCACAGTATTTCGCCGCCTCTGCACCCAAGGCGAAATTGCAGTCGTACTCACGCTCTCCAAGCTCCACAAGTCCCGGTGTTATTATAACCCGTCTCATTTCCTCAAACCTGCCGAGGGTTCTTACAGCCTCTATACAGCCTACGGGATTTGAATTATAAGCATCGTCTATAAGCAGGGAGCCGTTTAAGCCCCTCTTGAGCTCAAGGCGATGCTCGGTGGGCTTTAAGGCGGCTACCGCAGCCCTTATATCGCTTGCGGAAACGCCTAAGGTATAGGCGGCAGCAGCGGCACCGAGTATATCGGAAACCGTATGCATACCTAAAAGCGAGGTGGAAACGCTTATTCTCTCGCCGTTTATAACTATATCAAAAGCAGAGCCGAGGCTTGAGCATTTGATGCTCTCGGCTCTTATTTCGGTACCCTCGCCGTAAGGCAGAACGCCGACCTTATTTTCATCAAGCCTTTTTTTGATTTCGGGACTGTCGGCATTAACAAGGGTTATTCCGCCCTTTTCCAAAACACCGGCCTTAAGCTCGAATTTTGTTTTATAAACATTTTCAACAGAGCCGAAGGTGTCGAGATGCTGCTCACCTACAGAGACTATAATTCCCATATCGGGGTGAGCTATATCGCAAATTTCCTTTATGTCGCCCGATTTTTTCGCTCCCATTTCGCAAACGAACACCTCGGTTTGCGGCTTTATATCGGAGCGAATCGTTTTGACAACACCCATAGGAGTATTGAAGCTCTGCGGCGTACAAACGGTATTAAACCGCTCGCTCAAAATTCTCGTAAGAATAAACTTGGTTGTGGTTTTTCCGTAGCTTCCGGTTATTCCTATTATTTTAAGCGAGGGGCTTGCCTTTAGAATTTTTTTGGCATCCCTTATATAGTAGGAGCAAAGGGCGTTTTCAATCGGCGCCGTAAGAAATCTGCACAGCAAAACGGCAAGCGGTGAAGCAGTACCGAGCATAAAAAGCAAAACAAGACATATTTCTCCCGCAAGATTGCCCTTTAAAAGAACTCCGAAAATACCGAGAACAGCCCCAACTGAAGCTTCGGCAGCCAAAAGCCGTTTAATTCTTCCGGTAAAAACAAGCTTTTTAATGGATTTTCTGTGCGTTCCTACGGCAGACACCGCCCTGAGTGTACATACAGCCGCAAAAAACACGCAGCCGAGCACCCTTTTATCGGCAAGAAATATAACCGAGGCAAGACAAAAAAGCATTGCATCAAAGCACAGCCCCACCGAATACGAGCCCTTAAGCCATCTGAAATAACGAGAGGGAAAATAAGAGCTTTGCTGCAGCATTTGAAGCTGCTTGTACGAAGCTAATATAAGCGATATAAGACAAAGCAATGCCGAAACGGCGAGCAAAATACTGTCCTTCAAAATCAGCGCCCCCTGAATTTATTTTATAAAGCTTCTTAGTATTGAAGCTACCTGTGCCGGTCTTTCGCAGAAGGAGAAATGCCCCGCACCCTTTATAACGCAAAGTCCCGCATCGGGGATAAGCTTTTCCATCAGCCTACCGCAGGCAAGCGGAGTATCGGTATCGTTTTCGCCCCAGATAAGAAGCGTCGGACAGGAAATATTCGGTATTTCACGCCGAAGATCGGTGTTGACAAGGCTTACCATGGTCTGCCTTAAAACGGGCGGAGCGGCATTATAGTCCGCCGAGCCGAAATGCCTCCGAGCGGCGGCTAAGGCTCCCTGAGAGAAGCTTCTGATAACCGGCAGGGTTAGAACCCTTTTTATCAATTTAAAGCTTCTCGCTCTTGCCTTTTGCTTAAAGCTTTTTTCGGGAATTATGCCGGCAGGGTC
>CAYLQF010000017.1:16500-18435 GCA_964385735.1 uncultured Ruminococcus sp.
TATTACGCCCCTGTAGGCCTCAAACGAGGAGCCCCAGCCATGCAGCAGCAGAACGGGAGCTCCGTTTTCGTTACCCTCGATTATATATTCGGTTTTAAGACCCTTAACCGTTATTTCCAATACTTTTTCACACCCCATTTAAGCCCTGCGGTTTTTCTTAGTCCGCAGGCTTTTAACAAATTACTTATTATTATACCAAACAGTTTATCAAAATAGAAGTGTTTTTTATCAGTAGCCGAGATTTTCATCAACTATTATAACGCAAATGCGGTCCTTTTCGCCCTGAGGACCTGTTACCGAGTAGTTTCTGCATATTCTTTCAACGCTTTGGCAACCGTCGGTAATATCGGGCTTTTCGCTTTTAAGCAGGCTCATACAGTGACCGAGCTTAACGCAGGGCGTATTTTTGGAAAGCCTTACGCAGTTTTTCGGAGCCGCTATGCGTTTAATTCGCAAAAAAGCCTCCTCCAAATTCTTTACGAGCTTGTTTTTGCCTACCGTAACAACAACCCTTTTCGGGCCGAACACCAAGGCACTTATACGATTTGAAAAGCCGTCAACATTAACCAACTCTCCGTTTTCGGTAACTGCGTTTGAAGAGCAGAAATAAAAATCCGCCCCTATTGTTTCCTTAAAGGTATTAAATTTAAAGTCGGCATCGGCGCCCTTTTTATTACGGTCAAGCAGGCGGTAGCAGGGCTTTGCGAGAATATCGTAAATACCGCTTTCCATCACCGTAACACTGCCTCCGAGGGTAATAACGGCGTTTTCAAACAGCATTTGCTCCGCAAGCATTGCCGCCTGTCGACGGTTTTCGACATAAAAAGCCTTAATATTGTTTTTTTCGAGATTTTTCATCGTTTCTTCGATGCGCTTATCCATAATAAAATCGCTCCCTTGGTAATTTTGCGTACCGCAATATGAATATATATAATAATATACCACATATTAAGCGATTTGGCAAATGGGAGCGATATAAAAATGGAAGAAAATATAATATCTGCCGAAAAAGCGGAGCAAAAGCCTTTTTTTGTTTCCGCCCTTATAGTCGAAGCGGTAGCCCTGCTTATAGCGGCGGCGGTTCTGCTCGGAATAAGGCTTGCCGTGCCGGACACCTTTGAAAGGGTAAAGCGGTTTTACGGCGAAAAAATAGCTTGGAGCGTTCTGTCGGAAAATAAAGCTGTCGACAGGACAGGCGCCGATGAAATTTAAGCTTTTCGGAGTAAAAATAACCCTCAGCTTCCTTTTCGCGGCAATCACGGCACTTGTTATTTGCATAGATAAAAGCGGCCTTGCCCTCCCTGCCTTAAGCGCCTGTCTTCTTCACGAGGCAGGCCATCTCTCGGCGATGAGGCTTTGCGGCGTACAGCCGAGTGAGCTTAAGCTTATTCCGGCCGGAGTAATAATAATCGCTCCTTTTTTTAAACGGACAAGGGACGACCTGCTTATAACCGCCTCGGGTCCGCTTGCGAACTTTCTGCTGGGCTGCCTGCTTGCGGCATTGTACAAGCTGCTCGGACACCAAGCGCTGTTATTATATTCGGCGGTTAATACCGCCGTCGGTGCCTATAACCTGCTGCCGGTATGCGGACTTGACGGCGGTACCCTGCTGACTCTTTTTCTTGTAAGGTGCGGCGCCTCCTCCGAAAAAGCAGAGTCTGCCGTAAGCCTGCTTACGGTTTTTATCGCAGTCGGTGCTCTGACACTTTTTACCGTCCTTCTTTTAGGCGGCAATTTAAACCTCTCACTTATGCTTTTTGCCGTTTATATGCTTATATGCGGACTTATAAAACGGTAAAATTTTAAAAATTTCGAAAATAACTATTGATTTTAAAGGAATTTTGTGATATTATACTGTGGCGGCTTGAAATAAAACCGCCTTTGCGCCGGTAGCTCAGCTGGATAGAGCGTCTGGCTACGGACCAGAAGGTCGGG
>CAYLQF010000018.1:0-17557 GCA_964385735.1 uncultured Ruminococcus sp.
AAAAAAAGTATTATTAAAGGAAATTTATGTTGTAATTTGAAAATATTTCTGAAAAATTAAGCTTTAAGCCGGTGTTATTGCAAACAAGTTAACAATATGTCACTTCAAGTATTATTTGACAACACTGAATGAGAGTATGAAATATATATGCAAAAATATTAAATGAAAGAAATCACGGTACAGCCTTATATTATAGGCTATACCGTGATTTTTACCGTATGTAACAAATGAAACAAGCTGCCGGAATTATCATCCTTGGTGTGTTGGTGAAGACGAGTGGACTTGAACCACCGACCCCCTGCATGTCAAGCAGGTACTCTAACCAGCTGAGCTACGCCTTCATAAATACTGTTTTTATAATAGTAACATAAAAGCCATTATAATGCAATCTTTTTTTATAAAGTTAAGTGCCAAGCCGTAATAATCATATAAATTTTATATAGCATTATAGGGGGAAACATATATGATTGATATTTTTTTTGAAATATTCGCAAATATATTCTATTTTGTTCTTCATGTTACAGGTGCAGGCTCCTTTCCCCCGCCTCTAAGCGAAAAAAAAGAAGCCGAATTGTTAGACAGGTATTATAACGGAGATATAAATGCAAAAAATGAGCTTATAGAACATAATTTAAGGCTTGTTGCACATATAGTGAAAAAATACTACAGTTCAAGCGGTTCACAGGACGACTTAATATCAATAGGAACAATAGGTTTAATTAAAGCTGTAACAACATTTAATTCCGGAAAAGGCATTCGACTTGCAACCTATGCAGCTCGATGTATTGAAAATGAAATACTCATGTATTTCAGAAATCAGAAAAAAGCATCACAGGATGTTTACATCAGCGATCCGATTGACACAGACAAGGAAGGTAATGCCCTTACACTTATTGACATTATAGCCGATGATTTTGATGTTGAGGAAGAAATCGAAAAGAAAATCAAGCTGCAAAAGCTTAAAAAAATAATATTTACAGCTCTCGATGACAGGGAGCGGCAAATAATATTTATGCGTTACGGTTTAAGCGGCGGTAAAGAGCATACTCAACGGGAAATTGCCGCAAGGCTTGGGATTTCAAGAAGCTATGTTTCACGAATAGAGACAAGTGCTCTTAAAAAATTGCGTAGCAAATTCCAATAAAAATAATTGTTTGTATTATCTCTGTAAAAAGTTGAAGATGAGGTGCCATAACGAAATTTGGTTACGGCACCTCACTATAAAATGGTAGCTTGCGTTATTATCAATAAATAGGATATTCTGAGCAAAGCTCTGTAACCTCGTTCAATACCCTTTCTTTATTGCAATTAAAATCAGTTAAAATATCGGAAATCCAACCTGCAATAAGCTTCATTTCTTTTTCCTTAAAGCCTCGTGTTGTTACAGCAGGAGTTCCGATTCGCAGTCCGCTCGTTACAAAGGGGCTTTGCGGATCGTTGGGAACAGTATTTTTATTTGCTGTTATGTGAACCTCATCAAGCCTCGCCTCAAGCTCCTTTCCTGTAACACCGGTATCTGTAAGCTTTAACAGCATAAGATGATTATCCGTACCGCCGGAAACAAGCTTTATCCCACTATTTGTTAATTCTGAGGCAAGAGCAGCGGCATTATTAACTATTTGCTGCTGATAAGCCTTAAATTCATCTGTGAGAGCCTCACCGAAGGCGACGGCCTTAGCAGCAATTATGTGCATAAGCGGTCCGCCCTGAGTACCCGGGAAAACAGCCTTATCAATTTGTTTTGCGAGGGATTCTCTGCATAGTATCAAGCCACCTCTGGGGCCTCGGAGAGTCTTATGAGTAGTTGAGGTTACAACATCGGCGTAGGGTACGGGAGAAGGATGTAAACCTGCTGCCACTAGCCCTGCAATATGCGCCATATCAACCATAAGATAGGCTCCTACGCTATCGGCAATTTCTCTGCAACGCTTAAAATCTATAACTCTTGAATATGCACTTGCACCGGCCACTATCATTTTAGGTCTATGCTTAAGTGCTATTCGTTGCATTTCATCGTAATCAATACGCTCCGTTTCATCGCTAACGCCATAAGGCACAACATTGAAATATTTACCTGAAATATTTACAGGAGAACCGTGCGACAGATGCCCGCCTTGCTGAAGGTTCATACCCATAACCGTGTCTCCGGGATTTAACAATGCAAAAAACACGGCTAAATTTGCATTTGCCCCACTGTGTGGCTGAACATTTGCGTGTTCGGCATTAAATAGCTGCATTGCTCGCTTGCGAGCAATTTCTTCGACAATATCAACACATTGACAGCCACCGTAATAACGCTTTGAGGGATATCCCTCGGCATACTTATTGGTAAGAACTCCTCCTGCGGCAAGCAATACTGCTTTTGAAACTATATTTTCAGAAGCAATAAGCTCAATATTGTGGCGCTGTCTTTCCAGCTCACTATAACATGCTGATGCAATCTCGGCATCAAAATCCTTTAATTCTTCAAAAAAGTTCATAAGCAATTCCTCCGTATTTTCTGATATCCTTTTGATTTTCACCTTTAAAAAGGAATAATCCCATTATCAAGCAGGCTCGCTATAGCAAAATTGCGATAATTCTTATCCGCACTTACATCTTTAACAATTTCAAGAAAAGGCGGAAGCTCAGGTTCTTCGTTTTCATCCGACAGCTCAATTTCAAGCAAAGCATATTTTTTTGAAAAATCGAAAGCATCAATCTCGAAATATTTGTCATTAAAAATGAAGCAATATCTTGTCTTTTCAACAGATAACTTCTTTTCCGCATTTTTAAGAAGCTCGTTATACTCTTTCTTGGAAAGCCGATTTTCGATTTCAACTCTTTTAATGCTACTAAGCTGTATTTTCCTTGTTTTATAATAGCAAAAGCTGTTGCCCTCCCCCCTTTTCCTCAACCTGATTTTATGACCGTTTAGCATAATATAGGTCTGAAAAATATCTACGGGCTTACACATCCGATAGTTTAAAAGAAACGATATATCCGGATATTTTATCAAAAATTTTCTTTCTATTTCCAAGGGAACCGGAATTCCCAAAAACAAAAAGACCTGTTTTTTCAAATCCGATAGCTTTTCGGAAAAATCGGAGGTACACGGAATAACTCTTAAATGATTATGCCCAACCCAACAAGAAAGTGTTTTGTCATCCAAATCAGCTGCAGCCCTTTTATCTTCACTACGAGCCTTGTTATTTTCAAGTGTGTATATATCGTCATCGCTTTTAGATGAGCTTCTTAAATGAAAAACCGCATCATATCTATCTCTAAGATCATTTTCTGTAAGAGCAAGGCTTTTAATTATCGAGTTAAACTGTAGATCGGTTATATAAGCCTTACCGTCGAGCGCTCCCCTATCATAAATAATAACTGTTTTTTCATCATTTAAAAGTGTAGCTACATAAGAATAAGCTTCTTCCTTTTTAAGCTGCATATTCAAAAGAAGCGATTGAAATTCAACCCTTCCGATATCTGAAGGCAATATTCCGGCAGCTATCAGCTCACTTGCTGTTTCATTAACTGAAAAGACCTTATAGCCTGCGTTTAATAGTTCGTTTTTCAGAAAAGCAGTTGCTTCGCTTTTTCCTGCACAGGGACCGCCCGTCAGAACAATTTTTTTACTTCTATCGGTATTCAAGCCTTGCTCCCCTTACTCAACCGTTAATTCTTTTATCGACCTTAGCTGATAATCAACATTTTTAAGAAGCTCTGGATGCTTAAGGGCGGCCGCCGCACCTCTTACAGCACTATGAGCGGGATCCTCAAGAGCAAAAACCTTAATGCCGACATAGTTTTCAATAAGCTCATTCATACCGCTGATAAGTGAACCTCCGCCGGTTAAAAACATACCGTCTTCTTTAATATCTGCTACCAAATCCGGATCTGTTTTTGACAAAACAGTTCTTATTGCGTTGCAAATTGAATAGGAGGTTTCTTTAAGTGCTTCGTAAATTTCATAGGAGGTAATCTCAAAGCTTTCCGGTAGTCCCGTAAAAACATTTCTTCCCTTTGCAACCATCGCAACCTCAACCGGACGCTTAATAACTACACCTATCTGCTTTTTAATATTTTCTGCCGTGAGTGGACCGATTTCAATATTGTACTCCTTCCTTATATATCTTGTAATCTGCGCATCAAAGTCGAGAGAAGCGGTTTTAAAAGAGTCGCAGGCGGCAATTCCTCCCATAGAAATAACCGCAATATCTGTTGTTCCAGCACCTATATCAACAATTAGATTGCCGCTTGGTTTTGAAAAATCAATTCCTAATCCACAGGCTATAGCGAGCGGACCCTCAATAACAGATATATTCCTGCCACCGGCAGATTCGATAGCACTAGAAAGTGAATGATGCTGAAGCTCTGTAAGACCCGCAGGAAGTGTTGCCATAATATGCGGCCTTACAATTTTACTGCCGAAAGCCTCACTCATATATTTCTTAAGCATCATTTCCGCTGTATCATAATCCGAAATAGCGCCGTGCTTTATTGGCATAACGCAGGTAAGTGTATCCGGCGTTCTTCCCATAGTCTGCTTTGCTTTTTCGCCGTAATAAATCGGTTCCCAGGTTTCGCTGTCAACCGTTACTGTGCTTGGAAGCTCAAGAACTACTTTAGAGCTTGAAAATATAACAGTTTTAGATGTGCCTAAATCAATACCTATTTCAGTTGCCAAATCGGCACCCCCTTGTTTTTCTTATTTTACCGCCAACACAATGCTTATCGTTAGTTGGCAGTCTTCGATAAACTTTACTTATTACTGTCAGGATGCTGAGTTGCAAGCGCAGTAACGCAATACACACAGTCTGCACCGGCAAATTTAATAACTCTTGCACATTCGCTGAGCGTTGAACCGGTTGTCCTGATATCATCTACAAGCAATACACATTTACCTTCCAAACTGCCCTTAGAATAAAATTTGTTCCTAATATTTTCAACCCTCTGTGAGAGCGCTGCAAAATGTTGCGGTTTTTTATTTTGTTTACACCTGAGAATTTTTAAATTAACGGGAATATTTAAAATATCCGCCAACTCAAGTGATAATTCTTTAACAGGAGAAAAGCCGTATTTAAAAAAGCTTTTAACCGATGTCGGAACAGGAATTATCACATCAAATTTTATATTCTTATATGCCTGCATAACAGCAGCTGCCATTTCGGCAGCGAAAAAGGGAACATAACAAATTTTTCTTGAAAACTTAAATGAATAAAAAGCCTGTTTCGCTATTCCTTCATTTTTGAACGGACTTACCGAGCTGTCAAAATAATATATAAATCTGTTACAGTCACAGCTTTTCTTTTCAAGACCGCAAATCGCACATCTCTTGTTATAATCTGTACGCTTAATGCTTTTATTGCAAATTTCGCATAAACCGCTATCGCTTTCAATAATAGTACCGCATCCCACACATTTATTGGGATAAACCATCAAAACTATTGAATATATACAGTAAAAAAGCCTATCGGTTATTTTCATTCAAGAGATACCTCAACATTGTATATCGCAAGGTTTTTTTATTATTTGCCGCCATCTGCTCAAAGACTTCCTTACTACCGACTATAAGCAACATTTTTTTTGCTCTTGTGACCGCAGTATACAATAAATTTCTGTATTTGAGCTGTGAGGGAACATCAAACAAAGGTAATATTACGCAGTTAAATTCGCTTCCCTGACTTTTATGAACGGTTATTGCATAAGCAAGCTCAAGCTCACCTATCTGCTCGCCTACATAAACCGCAGTTTTATCATCAAATTTCACCTTTAGCATTTGAGCTCGTTTATCAATTTCGGTTATAAATCCGACATCACCGTTAAAAACCCCTATGCCGCTCTCACCATCATCCTTATCCCACGATATATCATAGTCATTTTTTATCTGCATTACCTTATCGCCTTTCCTGAGATAGCTGCCCTTAAAGGTAAGCTGAGGCATATTAGGTCCGAGCGGATTAAGATAGCTTTGAAGAATATTGTTAAGATTAACGGTACCGGTTTCCAATTTTTTAGAGGGACAAAGAACCTGTATATCGGTTAAAGAATCAAAACCGTAGGTTTTAAAAAGTCGACCTGTGCAAAGCTCGAGAACAGTATTGCATACATCATCACCGCTATGACGGGAAAGAATGAAAAAGTCATCACCCTTATTTGAAAAATCTATTTTTTCTCCGTTTATAAGCGCATAAGCATTTGTATGTATCAAGCTTGAATCAGACTGCCTGAAAACCTTCTTTAATCTTACTGTGGAAAATCTTCCGCAAGCAATTAAATCGCCGAAAACATTGCCGGCTGAAACGCTTGGTAACTGGTCAACATCCCCTACAAGTATAATTCTCGCATTATACCTTAAAGCACGCAAAAGGCTTTCAAATAAAAGAGTGTCAATCATAGAAGCTTCATCTACAATCAATACATCACATTCAATAGGATTTCGTTCATTTTTTGCAAAGCGCTGTTTATCATCCTTGTCCCATTCAACCTCAAGCAGTCTATGTATGGTTTTAGCTTCCATACCGGTAAGCTCTGTCATTCTTTTGGCCGCTCTGCCCGTAGGAGCCGCAAGAACTATAGAGCAATTCCTGAGAGTTAATAGCTCTATAATTGCATTGAGGGTTGTAGTCTTGCCGGTTCCCGGACCGCCCGTAAGTAAAAATACCCCGTTTTCGAGGGCAGAACAAACCGCCTTAAGCTGAATTTTTTCAAATTTAATCGACCTTTTGTTTTCAGCATATTCAATTTCGAGCTTATCTGCCTCGGCAAGCCGTTCGGCGTGCTCATCGATTGCCAAAAGTCTTGCGGAAATATACTCCTCCGCCGATATATAATTGTTAAGTGCGATGTATTTTACACCATCAAAAGCGGCAGAGGATATTTCTAAATTCGTAACTAATGTATCGCATACATAAGAAATTCTGTCAATATTGCTTTCGAGCATTGCCGATGCAACAGAAATAAGCTTATCATAGGGCAAGCAGGTATGTCCGTTCATAAGATTTGCTTTTAAAATATAAATTATACCCGCTTTTAATCTGACGGGATCATCAGGCTTTATTCCGAAATCATAAGCAATTTTTTCGGCTTTTTCAAAAGAAAGCCCTATATCCTGGTCGCATAAAATATAAGGATTTTCTTTGATTAAGCTTTTTGCTTCAGAGCCGAGAGCCTTGAAAATTTTTACGCAGGCTTCAATAGAAGCCTCATAAGGTGAAAGCAAGAGCATTATATCTCTAACTCCGAATTGCTTATTGTATTCTTTAGAGATAGTCTGTGCCTTTTCGAGCGTTATCCCTTTTATAAGCGCAAGCCTTTCGGGCTTAGATTGAATAATATCAAGAGCTTTATCACCAAAACGCTCGACAATTTTATTTGCAGTTCCCGGACCTACTCCTTTAATAATTCCCGATGAAAGATACCTGAAAATTGCGGCTGCGGTTTGGGGAACACTTCTTTCAAAAGCGGCAACGGAAAATTGGCGACCATATGAGGGATGAATAATGTATTTTCCGGAAAATTCCGCAACATCGCCCTGAGCAAGAAAAGGCATTATTCCGACAACTGTAACACAACTGTTTCCAATCCGTACATCGGCAACGGTATAACCGTTCGTATTATTTTTATATGTAATTTTTTCAACAGTGCCTTTGACCTTTTCTGAAATTTCTTCCATCTCTGCTCCCTTTAAAATTAAAGAGTATCATCGGAAATACTCTCAATTGCATCCTTGATATATTTTACAGGGCAAATAAGTGCATTACAGGACCCTGCAGCCTCTCGACACATTTTCAGCTCGCTATCCGTAAGAGTAGCATCATATACGCCGATAACATACTCTGCGTAGCATACACCGTGCCACTTTTGCTGTATAACGGCAGATCTGAGCTGCTGCACAGCCTTGCCGCTTCTTAAATAAACAACAGAATAATTATAATATCGCCGTTTTGGCAATACAAAAAACATTCTGACAGAATGCAATAATTCACATAAACCGCCTATAGCTAAAAGAAACAAAACGGTTGTAAGTATTATTTTAATCACAAAACCACCTCGTTTACATTTTACGCAAATAAGGCGGCAGTGTTACACTCTCAAGGAATGTAACACTGTTAATTTATTAAGCAAGGTGTTATTTAAGAGCTACGGCAGTACTGTAATCACCAATTTGCCATATAGAGCTGTACTTATCGGACTTGATAATTGCAGTAACCGTATATTCTCCCGCAGTTTTATCCTTAAGAGAGACCTGAGCATATAAATCCGAAGCCTTGAGTGCGGCTATTGTTTTCTTAGGACCGCATATTTTAACATTTTTAATAGCAGCAGATTTTTCGGCAGTAAGTCCGGAAGAAACATCTGTAAATCTAATATCACTTACCGTAAATGTTTTAACCGAAAAGTCCGAGGTATCTATCTTAACCGTAAAATAAGATATATTATCAATAAGCTTTACACCGTCCGGAAGAATCGGAGATACTTCAAAGCTGTTTGATGTGTTGGTAACTGTCCTGAAATCGATAGAGGAAAGTGTAACCTCGGTCATATTATCAACAACATCAGGTGTACCTATAACCGAAACTGTTTCGTGATCTATAGTATAACCGAGCTCCTGCGTTGAAATGCCTGCCGGCATATTTGCAAAGACAGCTCTTACCTTCAACGACCGTTTTTTGGAAATGGGCTGAGTTATTTTAAGCGAGGAGGAGCTTAAGGTAAGGTAATTGTTATTAACCGAATTTCCGGAGGAGTCAAAAATAGTTCCATCTGTTCCGTAACGGTAAATAATTTTTTCATTTTCATCAAGAAGAGATATTTCGGCATCGTATGACTGGGTTGATGACAATGTTTTATTTACCGTTGCAGAGGCCTCAACCGAGTTAATGCGGTTTATAACGGAACGAGGACCTTTAATTGTTATTATACTTTCCTCAGAATTGCTGACAACAGGATTTTCTGCCACCAAGCCCTCTGTTGCACTTACACCGATAAGCTTGGGAATAACATCAAACTCTTTGGTATCTATATAATCGAATACAACATCAATAGTCGACGGTTCAATCGATACAAATGAATACCCTGTTTTATCACTATTATTGGTACCACTCACCGTAAGAGAATATTTGCCGGAGGCGTTAACATCCGTAACAGCTGCTGTAAGCAGGATATCGGAGGGCTTAAGTGAGCTTACAATATAGTTAGGTCCGCTTACGGTAACCGTAAATTTTTGAGATGAAGTATCCGATACAATACCAAGTCCCATCTCCGCTACTACGGTGCCTTCAATCGAAACGCTGACCGGAACATTGTTAAAGACCTGATTTCTTACAGGATTTCGATTTACAGTTGCAACAAACCAAATAACAACCGAAAGTATTACCGACAAAGTAACGGTAAACTTTTTATTGGCAAGCAGTCGGCGCAAAAAAGCAGAGGAAAAAAAGTTAATCTTCATTGTCGCTTCCTCCTTCGGTCTTATTACGGCGTTTTACAAAAGGATTAAGACTTTTTATTGTTGAAAAAAGCTTATTCTCATTTTCAGCGGAGTCGGAATTAAGCAAGAGGCGTTTTAGCTCGTCTGCGGCAGAAGCACCGTTATAGCCTGTTTTTATTCTGCCGTTGCACACAATTGAAATATTTCCGGTTTCCTCAGAAACAACAAGCACCACAGCATCTGAATTTTCCGTCATTCCGACAGCGGCACGGTGCCTTGTTCCGAGTGAGGCGGGAATATCAAGATTTTGCGAAAGCGGCAATAAGCATCCTGCCGCATAAAGGCGACCCTCTCTTATAATTAAGGCGCCATCGTGTAAAGGCGAATTATGAAAGAATATATTGCAAAGCATGGAGGTGGAGGCCATAGCATCGATAACGGTTCCCGTATTTATAATTTCACCGAGCTGTGTTTTTCTTTCAAAAACAATCAATGCTCCTGTTTTTGTTTCCTGCATAGAACGGGCAGCCTTAGCAACACTGTCTATACAAGCATTCATAGTCTCGGATTCAATATCGAAAACCTGTGTGTGCGATAAGCTCGTCTGTCCCACCTTTTCGAGCATACGACGGAGCTCCGGCTGAAAAATTACCGCAAGAGCAATAATGGCAGAATCGACTATCAGCGATAAAAGCCATTTTAACACGGTTAAATCAAACCATTTGGATAATGCATAAGCAAGCAGAAGTATAACTATACCCTTAACAAGCTGACCTGCTCTTGTTTCACGCAAAAATCCAATGCCCTTATAAATCAGATAAGCTATTACCAATATATCGATAATATCAAAAACACGAATATTCGAAGCTACGAAAACTACCTGATTCCAAAAAGAATATAATACATTACTTATTGCTCCGGACATTTCTCTTCACCTTCAACTGCTAACCACTTTATTTACTTATATTTTAACATAACGAAAGCTCTCAATCAATAGGAATTTAGTTTATTTTGTAATTTTTTTGTTAATTATGTTAATAAAATCATCCGCCTCCTGCATCGTATTGAAAACCGACGGTGCAATTCTGACTGTACCTATATCTTCTGTTCCGATTTTTCTGTGTGCAGTCGGTGCACAATGCAGGCCCGCTCTGACGGCAATACCGTATTCGTTTAACATCGATGCTGCTTCAAATGAATTTATACCTTCAACATTAAAAGAAAGCACGGGAGCATAATTAGCACTATCCGGTCTGGGGGTATATAAAATAATTCTTTTGCTATTTTTCATTGAATCATAAATTTTTTGTATGATTGCCATTTCTTTAAAAGCAATTCTTTTCGGCTCAATATTTTTTACAAAATTTATACCCGCCATAACCCCTGAAATCGCCGGCAAATTAACAGTTCCGCTTTCAAATCTCTCCGGCATATTTTCCGGTTGCATATAGCTGCTTGAGGCTGTACCTGTTCCTCCCTCGATAAGCGTATTCGGTATATTTTTTTCTGCGATAAGTATTCCTACTCCCATAGGTGCGTAGAGACCCTTGTGAGGTGCAAGGCAAAGATAATCAATATTCATTTCACGCATACTGATTTTTTCGTGACCTGCTATCTGTGCGGCATCAACCGCAAAAGGAATTCCTCTTTCCTTGCAAATGGCGCCGATTTTTGACAGAGGCAGTTTTTTCCCAAATACATTTGAGGCTGCCGTGCAGATTACCAATTTGGGTCCTCTTTCGATTTTTTTCTCAAAATCGGTTATTGTCTCTTTATCATCAAGCAGAGAAACGCAGAAGGTATCGTATTTTGCTCCGATTTTAGTAAGCGGTCGCATAACGGCATTATGCTCTATATCGGATGTAAGCACAGTATCCGATTGATTAATACAGCCTTTTATAACAAAATTCAAACCCTCGGTGCAATTTGCGGTAAAAGCAACCGATTCCGGACCGGAAGCATCAAAAAAATTTGCTATTACAGTCCTTGCCTTATACACCTCCTCAGCCGCTTTTACCGAAAGCGAATGTCCGCTTCGCCCGGGATTTGCCGATAAATTTGTAAGTGCCTTCTCTACTGCCCGTATAACCGAAGCAGGCTTTTTACCGCTTGTTGCGGCATTATCAAAATAAATCATCTCTATTACCCCTTTATAAAAAAGGCAGCTGCGTTATAAATACGCAACCGCCTTCAAAAATCACTGAGGATTGATACTGAGTATTTTCACACCTGCGCTTTTTAAAACGGCCTCAATTTTACGGATATCGCCGACAGCTATTACCGAATAGCCGCATCCGGCATTCTTAAGGTCGGAGCTTCCTCTTTCGATACTCGCTTTAAAACCGTTATTCCTTAAGACATCCCTGCCCTTTATGGCGTAGGTGATTGTTCCAGTAGCTATATTATAGGTTTGCATTTTTTACTACCACCAAGCCGAAAATAGCGTATTCCCCAAAACAGACAGACCCTTGCCCTATCAGCTCTGCCCCTCGGGCAAGTACATTATTATTTTATGCTTTTATTATAAATTTGACACGCTGTATAAAAAATTGCTTATTGATACAATATTTGCGTTTTTTCTTAATAATATTTATTGCATTTTTATATTGAAATTTATAAATTTCTGTAGTATAATTGTGTACAATGTTTGTGAACGGAGAACACTGTTTATGGATAAAGACACTTACTTACTTGTTAATTCAAAGCTTTTATCACCTGTCTTCAGCGGAGTGATTAAAGCTAAAAAGCTGCTAAGCAGCGGCAAAGCAACAAACACATCACAAGCCGTAAAAATGGCAGGGATTTCACGAAGTGCGTTTTATAAATACCGTGATAATGTATTTGAATTTGAAAACGGAAACACAAGTACGGTAAATCTAAATGCCGTTTTAAATGATCGTGCAGGCGTATTTTCGGCTATGACTACCCTGCTTTACGAAAACGGCGTAAATATTATAACGGTAAATCAGGGCGTACCTGTCAACGGAACAGCAGCGGTATCTTTAACCGTTCGTACTGACAATGTTAAAATTTCTCTGGACGAGCTCATAAAAAGGCTTAAGTCGGTAGAGGGAATTATTACGGTAAAATCCGTTTAAAATATTTAAGCTATAAATCGTCCGTTATGGTACGGTAATTTTCTATGGAGGCATATATGATTTTCATCGCAATTATGGGTCACGGAACCGTAGGCTCCGGAGTGGCCGAAATTATTTTAAACAACGCAAGGTGCATTGATTCCGCTGTTCACGGCGAAATTGCAATTAAAAAAATTCTCGATTTAAGGTCATTTGACACCTTAAGCTATTCTCAGCTTTTTACAAATGACTTTAACGAAATAATCTCTGATAAAGATATCAAAATAGTAGTTGAAGCAATGGGTGGAATAAATCCGGCTTATAAATTTGTTAAGGAATGTCTTTTAAGTGGAAAAAGTGTTGTCACCTCCAACAAAGAGCTTGTTGCCGCAAAGGGCGCAGAGCTTCTTAAGATCGCAAGTGATAATAATGTTAATTTCCTGTTTGAGGCAAGCGTTGGCGGAGGAATACCCATACTGCGCCCCATGGCACAATGTCTTGCCGCAAATAAAATATCAGAGGTAAAGGGCATCTTAAACGGAACAACAAACTACATTTTAAATAAAATGGTAGTAGAGGGTATGGATTTTGAAGGTGCCCTTTCGTTAGCTCAAGCTAAAGGCTTTGCGGAAAAAGATCCAACAGCAGATATCGAAGGCCACGATGCCTCAAGAAAAATATGTATTTTAGCCTCTCTTGCATTCGGAAAGCATATATACCCAAATCAGGTAAAAACCGAGGGTATAACAAATGTAGCCTTAAGCGATATACAAAACGCCAATATGTTTAACTGCGTTATTAAGCTTATAGGTCAAACAAAAAAGCTCGAAAACGGAAAGGTATCTGCCTGCGTTCGTCCTATGCTTGTTTCAAGAGAATGTATACTTTCAGATGTTAACGGTGTTTTTAACGCTATAATGGTTACCGGAGATGCCGTCGGTGATGTTATGTTTTACGGCAGAGGCGCCGGAAAAATGCCGACTGCCAGCGCTGTGGTTGCCGATGTTATTGATTGCGCAAAGCATCTTTCAACCCGCAAATATCTCTATTGGGATGAAGGCGAGGAGGATTATGTAACGGAAGCCTCGGATGAAATAAGACTTTATGTTTCGGTAAAATCAAAAGCCTTCGACAAGCTTGAGAGTGATGTAAACAATTATTTCCCCGGTGTTAAATACTTTAAAAATACCGCTGAAAACGAAATATTCTTTATAACAGAAAGCGCTGCCGAAGCAGAGCTTTTGAAATCCACACAGCTTATAAGTGCTGATTCAATAAAAACATTTCAGGTTCTGTAGCCTAAGGTTATTCGGGGGTAAATATAAATGGCACTCATTGTTAAAAAATTCGGCGGCTCATCGGTTGCAAATGCCGAAAGAGTCTTTAATGTGGCAAATATTATTGTTGAGGATTATAAAAAAGGAAACGATGTTATCGTTGTTGTTTCGGCACAGGGCGATACTACAGATGAGCTGATTGCTAAAGCCAAGGAAATAAACTCAGATTCGCCGTCAAAACGGGAAATGGATGTTTTGCTTACAGCCGGAGAACAGATATCAATTGCACTGCTGGCAATGGCAATAGATAAGCTCGGCTTTCCTGTAATTTCTCTCCTCGGATGGCAAGCCGGCTTCAATACGGATTCCAATCACGGCATAGCGAGAATTAAATCTATAAATGCAGAGCGAATGAAAGCCGAGCTTGCCAAACGAAACATAATAATTGTAGCGGGCTTTCAAGGAATAAACAAATATGATGATTTAACAACTCTCGGAAGAGGCGGCTCCGATACAAGTGCAGTTGCAATAGCCGCTGCATTAAAGGCGGATCGCTGTCAGATTTATACCGATGTTGACGGAGTTTATACTGCCGATCCGAGAAAGGTTTCTACTGCAAAAAAAATGGACGAGATTGCTTACGACGAAATGCTTGAGCTTGCAACTCTCGGAGCGCAGGTTTTAAACAACCGTTCGGTTGAGATGGCGAAAAAATATAATGTTGAGTTGGAGGTTCTCTCCAGTCTTGAAAACAAAAAGGGTACTATAGTTAAGGAGAAGGTTAAAATGGAAAAAACTCTTATAAGAGGAGTTGCAAAGGATTCTAATGTAACAAGTATTTCGGTTATAGGACTTAAGGATAGCCCCGGCGTTGCCTTTAAGCTCTTTAATAAGCTTGCTCAATTCAAGGTTAATGTTGATATGATACTTCAATCTGTCGGTAGAGACGGTACAAAGGATATAACCTTTACTGTCTCAGGAGATCAAAGCGAAAACGCTATCAACGCCGTAAAATCTCTTGCGGATATGTTCGAATACAAGTCATTTTCATACAACAATGATATTGCAAAGATATCAATAGTCGGTGCGGGAATGGAAAGTCACCCGGGTGTTGCCGCAAAAATGTTTGAAGCACTTTACGATGCCAATATAAACATTCAAATGATTTCCACAAGTGAGATTAAAGTGTCGGTTTTAATTGACAACAATTCTGCGGATAAGGCGGTAAAGGTTGTTCACGATGCCTTTATAGGCTAAGATACTATAAAACTGTTCAAGGGACGGAAGATAAGCTTCCGTCCCTTGAATTTTGAGCAATAAAACAGAGCATTAAATTAAATTACTCTTACTCTTATTATTCCCTGAATATCTTTAAGCTTTGATATGATTGCCTCAGTATCGGCCTTGGCAATATCAACCATTGTATATGCAAAATCGCCTTTAGATTTATTAAGCATATTCTCTATATTTACATTATTTTCCGCCACTACCGCAGTTATTGATGTAAGCATATTGGGAATATTCTTATGAATAACACATATTCGATTGGCACCGCTTCTCGGCATAGAAATTTCGGGAAGATTTACGGAATTTACTATATTTCCGTTTTCGATGTAATCGATAAGCTCATTTGCCGCCATTTGGGCACAGTTATCCTCAGATTCTGGAGTTGAAGCTCCGAGATGCGGTATTGCAATAACACCGTCTGTATCGAGAAGGTCATCCGAGGGAAAATCAGTTACATAAGAGGCAACCTTACCGGTTTCAAGCGCTGTTTTTATATCTGCCGAATTTACAAGACCGCCTCTTGCAAAATTAAGAATTCTTACGCCGTCCTTCATTTTCGACAGCGAATTTGCATCAATAATTCCCTTTGTGGTATCGGTAAGCGGTATATGAAGGGTTATATAGTCACATTGCTCGAAAATTTGCTTGATATCATAAATATGAACCGCATTATGCGTAAGATTCCAAGCTGAGTTTACCGAAAGATACGGGTCGTAGCCATATACCTTCATACCGAGATGATTGGCGGCATTTGCAACAAGAACACCGATTGCACCGAGCCCGATAACACCTAGCTTCTTGCCCTTGATTTCAGGACCTGCAAAAGCACTTTTTCCCTTTTCAACCAGCTTTCCGACCTCGTCTCCACGACCCTTAAGAGTTTTTGCCCACTCTATAGCGGGGATAACTCTTCTTGAAGCAATTAGCATACCCGCAATCACAAGCTCCTTTACGGCATTGGCATTAGCCCCAGGTGTATTGAAAACAACTATGCCCTCCTCGGAGCAACGGTCTATAGGTATATTATTTACACCGGCACCAGCTCGTGCGATTGCCTTTAAGGTCTTGGGGAATTGTTCATCATGCAGGGCTGCAGAACGAACAATGGCACCGTCTGCGTTTTCCACTTCATCCCCTATAGTGTACTTTTCATCGAAAATTTCAAGACCGATTTTGGAAATTTTATTATAGGTTTTAATTTTATACATTAAGCATTTTCCTCTTCAAATTTTTTCATAAATTCAACTAATTTAACAACGCCTTCATACGGCATAGCGTTGTAAATCGAAGCTCGCATACCACCTACGGAACGATGTCCCTTAATGTTAACAAAGCCGGCGGCTTTAGCCTCACTTACAAATTTTGCGTCAAGCTCGGGATTGCCGGTTACAAAAGGAACATTCATAAGTGAACGATCCTCAGGAACTACAGTTCCCTTAAAAAGCTTACTACTATCAAGAAAATCGTAAAGAACCTTTGCTTTTTCTTCATTTTTCTTCTTCATAACCTCAAGACCGCCTAATTTTTTTATCCATTTAAATACCAAGCCGGCTATATAAATCGAATAACAAGGCGGAGTATTAAACATAGAGCCGTTATCGGCGTGTGTTGCATAATTAAGCATAGTAGGAGTTATATCCATAGCATTACCTATGAGCTCCTTACGAATTATAACTATAGTAACTCCTGCCGGTGCAACATTTTTTTGCGCTCCGGCATAAAGCATACCGAATTTTGAAACATCTATAGGCTCTGATAATATACAGCTTGATATATCGGCAACAAGAGGAACCTCACCTGTAGACGGAAGCTCATGATATTTAGTGCCGTAAATTGTGTTATTCATACAAATGTGAACATAATCTGCTTCCTTATCAAAATCCTCGGCGGTTGTTTTAGGTATATATGAATAGGTTTTATCCGCAGAAGACGCTACCACACGAGCATCACCGTAGCGGGCAGCCTCTTTGTATGCCTTATTTGCCCATTGACCCGTTATAATATAATCTGCCTTATGATTTTTATTCATAAAATTGAGCGGCACCATAGCAAATTGCGTTGAAGCTCCGCCCTGCAAAAAAAGAACCTCATAATTATCGGGTATATTCATTATTTCTCTGAGGTCTGCCTCGGCTTGCTTGATTATCGCCTCATATTCCTTTGAACGATGAGACATTTCCATTACCGACTGCCCTGTTTGACCGTATTCAAGCATCTCCGATGCGGCAGTTCTTAAAACCTCCTCGGGAAGCATTGAGGGACCTGCGCTGAAATTATAAACTCTTGCCATTTTTAAATAACCTCCAAATAATTGGTAATTCATTGAGAACTATTATATACTTTTATTATATTAAAAGTCAATACAATTGTTAATGTTTTAACATTGTTTTTTAAAATTCAGCAAATAATTTCAAAATCTTTGTTATTATTTTGTCAATCATATAAAAAGTCAGGACCTCCGGCTAAGCCGGAGGCTTGAGTCGCCCTAGAAGGGCATATTA
>CAYLQF010000019.1:0-17364 GCA_964385735.1 uncultured Ruminococcus sp.
TTGGTGGAGGCGAGGGGAGTCGAACCCCTGTCCAAAAACCCATTCTCTTCGGCATCTCCGAGCGCAGACAGTTGTTTAAAATTCCCTTACCTTACCGTCAGCTGTCAGACTGCAAAGCTCGGTAGCTTTTAATTCATGATGCGAATTAAAGCGAATTCGCATTCACGGTCACCGTTAATCGACGCTCCTGCAGAGCCACGGTACTCTCTGTGGAACGGCAGCCTTAATTAGGCTGCGAGTGCAACTTTAGAGTTGTCAGTTAATTTTAAATTGCGGATTTTATAGCGGTTCCGCACCGCTGCTCGCTTCCGAGGATTCAAGATCCCTGTCGAAACCTTTACGCCCCCGTATATTAAATTGAAGAATTATCTGTTTTGCTCCTTTAAGGCTCTGTCAATTGCTCTGTTAGCATCTCTTTTTGCGGCGTCTGCTCGCTTGTCATGGAGCTGCTTACCCTTGCAAAGACCGACCTGAACCTTAACCCTTGACCCTTTAAAGTAAAGCGACAGCGGAATAAGCGTTAGCCCTTGCTGCTTTACGAGTCCAAGTAATCGCATAATTTCACGCTTGTGCATAAGTAATTTTCGGCTTCTCTTAGGGTCACGGTTGAAGATATTGCCGTGGTCATAAGGGCTGATATGCATTTGCTTAAGATACAATTCGCCGTTTTCAATATTACACCATGCTTCCTTAAGGTTCACACCACCCTGCCTTATTGATTTAACCTCTGTCCCTATAAGCGATATGCCGGCTTCAAAGCTTTCAACGACGAAATATTCATGATATGCTTTTTTGTTGGTTGCTATAGCTTTAGTGTTTTCCAAGTCCGACACCGCCCTTCTAAGTTGCAATTATACTATAAAAATTATATGCGGTCAAGAAAATATTGCCGAAAAGTGATATAATTTCGGTTTGCGCATTTAGTGCGACAGGGCTGCTTTTTCCGCAATCAGCCTTTTGTTCGCTTTTAACCTTAAATCATTCGGAGCAAGCTTTATTGCTGTATCAACCGCCTTGTCGGCCTCGGAAAATCTTCCTGTATAATAGTATCCGAGTGATGCAAGATCGTAAGGTAATGCACCCCAGCTTTCGGCTGTAGTTATATATGTTGTGGGTCTGTTTTTGATTTTCAATGCACGCTCGGTCAAAAATACAACTAAATTCCAATCGGAAATGCTCATTGCAAATCTCGCATATTCTACATATGGCTCTCTCAGATGGGGAGCCTCGGCAATTGCCCGCAAATACCATTTTTCTGCCTCGGAGTTATTTTTAAGCGCAGTATAGCAGGCGGCAATATATCGCATTGAAGCACATCTTTCATCCGGCCAAACTGAATTTTTAAGGCTTAAATGCTTTTTCAAGGCTTCTATTGCTTCATCGAACCTTTCGTAAAACATATATTCTCTTCCGAGATAGTGCATATTTCGGTCGTTATTCGGATCCTCCTTTACCGCAAGCTCAAGCAGCGGAAGATATTGACTTCTCGATTTTGTCGGATCGGCAAGATGGTCAAGCTGAACACCCTCGGCATATATGCTTATCGGTTCCTGTTCGTGTCCCTCCCAGCTGAGCACCTCATGAACGGGATTTACCCATTTAAAGCCGCTTCTTGAATGAACCTTATCGGCGTTAAAAACAATTCCTTCGCTTCCGTCGGGATTAAAGCTCCATGTATATCGGTATGTTGCTCTCAGTGCTCCTTTATCCCAAGCTTTTTCTATACAATCCCGCCAACCCTTGTGGAACACCTCATCCAAATCTGTGCAAACGCAAATATCCGTATCCTGCGGAACAAGAGCGAGAGCTTCATTCCTTGCGGTGTCAAAACGCCAAGGAGCTATAGCTTTAATTTTAACATTTACACCAAGCTCCGAAAGCTTTTTGACGGTATCATCTGTTGAACCGGTGTCAAGAACATAAATTTCGTCAGCCTCGCTCATAGAATTGAACCAGCGCTTTGCAAAGCCGCTTTCGTTTTTGCTTATAGCATATACACAAACCTTATATTTTCTCATTTTAATCCCCCTGATATAATATTACCGGAGCCATACGGCTCCGGTTTGCTTTAGTCGGTTTCTGTAGAAGGTGAGCCTGTCGGTCCGGTAGGCCCTGTCGGTCCTGTCGGCCCTGTCGGTCCGGTTGGTCCAGTAGGTCCAGTCGGTCCTGTGGGTCCTGTTTCTCCTGTTGAACCGGTTGCTCCGGTCGGTCCCGTAGGTCCTGTTGCTCCGGTTGGTCCTGTCGGCCCTGTCGGTCCTGTTTCTCCTGTTGAACCGGTTGCTCCGGTCGGTCCTGTAGGTCCTGTAGGACCCGTGGGACCTATAGTTGATATCGCAGTAAAATCATCCGAAGAGCTCGGATATCCTTGAGGATTATCAACATTTACCATATAAAGATTACCCTCATAGACTACAAGCTGACCTGCATAATAAGCTTTTCCGTATACGAACAGAACAGGTAAATTCGGTATCGGTTGATACGGCGGCCTCGGTTGAGGGGGATAGGGAGGACAGCAACGGCAGCAGCTTTCGTTACCGTTAATTCTTACTCCGTTACAGTAAACCTTCATTTTAGGATCGCAACAATTGCTCATTTGTTTACGGCGCCCTTTCAATAGCTTTTAGAGCTTAATGCTCTAAAGCTATTATATGTCAGGCTTCACAGATTGTGACATCGCTGTAGCGCTTAGCTTTGCTTTACAATATTCTGTCCTTAATGTCCTGCATTTTAATATCCAGCTGTGCGGCGGTGTTCGAACAGTAAATCAAATCTTTTTCAAGCTCGGTAATTATATTCGGGTCAATATCTTTTTTATATCTCAGCTTATGCTCAAGGCTTGCCCAAAAATCCATTGCTATTGTTCTCAGTTGAACCTCAACCTTCATAGGGCGTTTTTCGTTTTGTAAAAAAATCGGAACCTCAACAATAAGGTGTAAGCCGCGGTAACCGTTTTCCTTCGGATTTTTTATATAGTCCTTTTTTTCAATCAGAGTTATGTCATCCTGCTTGAGCAAGCAATCTGCAAGAAGATAAATATCTTTTATAAAGGAGCAAATAACTCTTACTCCCGCCATATCAAATATATTATTTTCTATCGAATCGAAATTTAATTTTAAATTTTTACGCCGCATTTTTTCAATCAGGCTTCGTGGCTCCTTAATACGGGTTTTGATTGTTTCTATAGGGTTTTGATCGTATTTCAGTGAAAATTCTTCGTTTAAAACCTTAAATTTGGTTTCAACCTCCATCATAGCGCAAATATAGTAAGAGTTTAATTTTCTCCAGGCCTCAATATTTGTTTCCATTGCGCTTAAAAACTCTTCACTCGGTACATATTGCTTATTTGTTTTTAAATCATTCATAGTCCTGCCTCATTTCAAGGTTGATTATATCAGCATATTCTCGCTAATTCAACAATTTCTGAGCTAATTTAAAATAATTTTACATATTGTAAATAAGTGAAATTTATGGTATATTATTATCATATTACAATACTTAGCGGGTAACAGCACGATAAGATGTGAAAGCAGAGGGCTTATTTACAAAACAGTCGTTTTCCGCTATATCGGTGTTTACCGTATGTAATTTAACTTTTAAGCGCAGCTTTGATTGGTGGTTTATATGAATTTTTCGGATAATAAGGTCGGTAGAGGTCGGGCATTTGCAGACGGAATGAAGTCCGGAATACCTATAGGTCTCGGATATTTTGCAGTTTCCTTTTCTTTGGGTATAACTGCTTTTTCAGCAGGTTTGTCGGTGCTTCAGTCCTTTTTTGCAAGCCTGCTGTGCAACGCTTCGGCAGGTGAATATGCAGGATTTACTATAATCGCCGCCGGCGGTACATATATTGAGCTTGCTGTTATGACGGTTATCGCCAATGCAAGATATACCCTTATGAGCTGTGCGATGAGCCAAAGGCTGGCACCGAATACGCCCTTAATTCACAGGGCACTTATCAGCTTTGATTTAACTGATGAATTATTTGCCGTTGCGATATCAAGGCCCGGGTATGTAAATCCGTTTTATTATTACGGGGCTGCGGTAGTAGCCGCACCCTGTTGGGCGATAGGAACGGCGCTGGGAGCTGCGGCAGGTAATTTGTTGCCGAATAATTTGGTAAGCGCATTTTCCGTTGCTCTTTACGGTATGTTTCTTGCGGTTATTATACCGCCTGCAAAAAAGGATAAGCTTATAGCGATTTTGATAGCCGTTTGTTTTGCTCTCAGCTACGCTGTGAATAAATTGGAATTCTTTTCTTTTATACCGAGCGGTGTGGCGACTATTGCTTTAACAATATTGATATCATCGGTCGCAGCGATTTTATTTCCGGTTAAGACCGATAAAGAGGAGAAGCTGTAATGAGTGGCAATAAAATAATATATTTGATTATAATGGCGGTTGTAACCTTTTCGGTAAGAGCATTACCGCTTACACTTATAAGAAGACCTATTAAAAATCGTTTTTTGAATTCTTTTTTATACTATGTTCCTTATGTTACACTTGCGGTTATGACCTTTCCCGCAATAATAGATGCCACTCAAGCTCCGGCCGCAGGTGTTATTGCACTTGTTGTGGGAGTAATTGCCGCTTGGGTGGGTGCGGGCTTGTTTCCGGTTGCCTGTGTATGCTGTGCGGCTGTGTTTTTCTCAGAGCTTATTTTACCGAGATTTTTTTAAATGGGATTTTTGTTAAAAATTATAAAAACAGAAGCGACTGCCGAGCGGTAGTCGCTTCTGTTTTTACAGACTCCTGTCTTTTGTAAATCATGCTTGAAAGGAGTGATTTTGATTTTGAAACACTTTGTGCGCATAAAGCCCGCAATTGCGCAAAGTGTTTTGCCTAAAAGCCCTTAAAAGCTTATATCAATTAAAAACAACCGATATGCTTATATAATATATGTGTGCAAATATAATGTCAAGCATTTATTCAAAAGGCTGTGTTGCCAATGCTGACGGTATATTCCTTAAAGCTCAAAATTTTCGGGTTTAAAATCGGTTTTAACCTTCTTTAAATCAGGCTTACGCTTTAGAGGGTCATATTTATAAGCCGAGCAATAGTCACGCTTGTCGGTAACACCATGCTTTTTGCAAAAAATTTCATCTGTGAATTGCGATTTTTTACCGTGTACACACCACGAGCATGATTTGATAAGCTTTTTGTTAAACAGAAAACCGGACAAATATATCAACTCCTTAGAAAAACGGATAAAAGCACCGCCTGTAAATCTATTTTAACAGATTTTATCTTTATTTTCCACAATTATTTTTATTTTCCAACGATAATATCAGTATTGCACCGAGCATTAAGGTGCAGACGGCTGTTTTTGTTGCGGAAAATGCAAATACAGGACTATATTTAATATTTGAAAATACAGATATCTCGGGCTTTGCCAATGCTACATAGGCTCTTAAAAGGAGTGCGCTTAACAGTCCGTGCAAAACTCTTGCAGGTATAAAAGAGCCTATATTTATTCCGCTTTTTTCGGCAACGGCAAATATTTGCAGCCATATACTGATTCCCGAAAATCCGAGCAGAAAGGCTATTATATAAATATTCTTCAGCTTGCCGACTGCGCTTGTCACCTCTAAAAGGCAGGAAACAGCCGATAGAAAAGCGTTTGCGTTCATAAGCTGCGTAATGCAGGAAAACAGAATGACATATGAGCAAATGCTTATAACCGAGCCTGCGGCATCTCTTACACAGCAAGTAAACAAAGCTTTGATGCTTACAGGTGTCGCTGCGACCTTAGCTCTTAAAACAGCTTCGCTTTTAATTCTCGGGAATAAAAGCATCATAAAAAGGACAGACGGAAGAATATGGCATATAAACAGCGCAATTCCGAGGCTTTTATCTGCGAGAAGGTTAGAGCCTATCGCTATTATTATAAATGCAGGACCGCCGTTAACGCAGCAGCAATGCATAAGCTCAGTGCCCTTTTTGGTTATAAGTCCCTCATTGTAAAGCTCCTCTGTAAGTGCTGCTCCGATAGGATATCCGCCTATCAGCGAAAGAACAAAAACCGCATAGCAGTTTGAAAATGCCCGTAGCTTGCATCTTATCAGCATATAAACGCAAATGCAAAACGGAAATAGGGAGGGTATAATAATATTACCACAAAGATAAAGCCCTTTGATTGCGCCCTGAGTTGCCGCTTCGGGATTAAGCATAATTGCAAGCATAAAAAGGAGCGCCGCAGAAAAAACAACGGTTTTTTTAAAGCCCATATAATTTTCCTCAAGCTCTTAAGATAATTTACCAATACAATATACGATTTTACAGCCTTAATGTATTTATATTCCTAAAATCAGAGCAGAATGTTTAAATGTTTGCCTTCATAACCTTAAGTATGGGGGAGTGTAAGGCGTGGGAAAAAAATTTAAATTTAAATCTTCAAAACAAAAAAGGATGAATTTAATTAAAAACCGTTCGGATGAGGCACACGATAACCTTATTACGGGCTTTCGAATAGAAATATTGAGCAATATCGAGCTGCTTATTGACGGCTGTAGCGGAATTCTCGATTATAATGAGGATTATATCAAATTGAAGCTCAAGCGAAAATGTGTTTTGATACTCGGTAGCAACCTCAGCGTTTTAAGCTTTGAGGAGGAACACATTAAAATAGGCGGGATATTGTTTTCGCTCGAATTTATAAAATAGGTGAATGAAATGTTTTATTGGTATAAGCATATAACAGGATATGTCTTGATTGAACTCAGCGGCGACACCTGCACACAAATACTGAATTTTGCCGCAAGGAACGGTATACCCGTTTATTCCTTTAAATGGGAAAACGGTTGCGTTATAGGATATACCACGGTAAGCGGCTTTAAGCGACTTGAAAATGCCGAGGATAACACAAATATCAAGGCTAAGATATTAAAAAAAGGCGGATTTTTGTTTCTTGCTGCAAGATATCGCCGTAGGTACGGTATAGCTGCAGGCTTAGTACTGTTTTTCGCAATACTTAAAGCTATGAGCCTGTTTATTTGGAATATCGATGTAGTTGCTCCGAACGGAATAGATGAGCTTCAGATTATTGATGTGTGCGAAAAAATCGGGGTTCGTCGGGGAATGCTTAAAGCTAAAATCAATCCGACAGCTGCGGCTCAAAAGCTTCTTATGCAGGAAAGCGGCATTGCATGGGCTTCCCTTAATATAGAAGGCTGTAATTTGACTGTTAATGTAACCAAAACAAGAACAAGCTCAGATGATAATACTCCGAGCAATTTGGTAGCTGACTTTGACGGAACGGTTGAACGGATAGATGTAAGCTCTGGCAATGTTCTTGTAAAGGTAGGTCAGAATGTAGCTAAGGGTGATGTTTTGGTAGCGGGAATAATTGAGCGAGCTGATAAAACGATTTTTTTGCCCTCAAGGGGCACAATAATCGCAAAAAGCAGTGTGACATTTATTTTAAAGGAGGAGGTTAATAAAAAAATAAGTGTTCCGACCGGAAAAAAATTCACAGTAAGAACCCTGAATTTTTTTACATTCAATATTCCTCTCTCTCTGAAAAACACCTCCGACTGTTTGAAAAAAGACAGGAAGGAAGCCTATTTGAAATTTAATTCAAAAGCCCTGCCGATAGGAATATACAGCGAAGCTTATGTGAGGGTAAAGTCACAAAATGTCACATATACCGAGGAGGAGCTTAAAGCTATTCTCGAAAAGAAAGCAGCGGATAAAATCAAAGAGCTTTGTGCGGAGGATGTGTCGGAGGCAGGCAGTAATTTTTCAATAACAGATAATGTCGCAACACTCGAAAAAACCTGTATTGTGATTAAAAATATAGCAAAAAAAGAGGCAATAATAATAGGCTCAGGCGATTGACAATCACCGTGCTTATAATGTATAATGTTACCAAAGGATGTGTGACAATATTGTTCGAACAGTTTATTGAAATAGAGCAAATGGAACAGGCCTCCGATATATTCGGCAGCTTTGATGAGAATATTAAGCTGCTGCAAAAGGAGTATTCCGTTTCTGTAACCTCTCACAACGGGCAGATTAAAATTTCCGGAGAAGCCGATGATGTTCTTAAAGCTCAAAGAGCAATAAAATGTCTTATGACAATGATAAAAAAAGGCGAGAGTATAACAACTCAGAGTGTTGCCTTGGCTATAAATACCGTAAGTGACGGCGAGGATGACAAAATACAAGCCTTGACCGATTCCGATTGTGTTTGCATAACCTCCAGCGGCAAGCCTATTAAACCTAAAACCTTCGGACAAAAAAAGTATATTGATACAATAAAGAAAAACACAATAACCTTTGGTGTCGGTCCTGCCGGAACCGGCAAAACCTATCTTGCGGTTGCTGAGGCGGTAAGGGCGTTTCGTGCTAAGGAGGTTAATAAAATAGTTCTTACCCGTCCTGCCGTTGAAGCAGGAGAGCGGCTTGGCTTTTTGCCTGGCGACCTTCAACAAAAGGTTGACCCTTATTTGCGACCGCTGTACGATGCGCTTTTCGATATGATGGGTGCTGAAAGCTTCCAAAGGTGTCATGAGCGGGGAGATATTGAGGTTGCACCGCTCGCATATATGCGAGGAAGAACCTTAGATGATAGCTTTATCATTCTTGATGAGGCACAGAATACAACCTGTGAGCAAATGAAAATGTTTCTTACAAGGCTTGGATTTAACTCAAAAATAGTGGTTACCGGTGATGTGACTCAAATAGATTTACCTGAGGGAAAGCGCTCGGGCTTAAAGCAGGCAGTCGCCGTACTGAAAAGTATAGAAGGAATAAAAACAGTTTATCTTACGGGTAAGGATGTCGTAAGGCACCGCCTTGTCCAAGAGGTAATAAAGGCATATGAAAGAGCAGGAGAAAAACAATGAGCATTAAAGTCAGTATTACAGATAAGCAAAAGAAAATTAAGCTGCCGAGTGGGACAAGACTTTTGATAAGAAAGGCTTGTACCGCTACGCTTATTGAAGAGGGCTTTGACGGTCCTGCGGAGGTTGATGTATTATTCGTTGATGATGCTCAAATCAGAGACTTGAATAATAATTTCAGAAATATCGATTCCTCAACCGATGTGCTTTCGTTTCCGCTCGGAGAAAACGGAGCTTACGATATAAATCCCGAAACCGGAGCAAAGCAGCTCGGAGATATAGTTATTTCGCTTGAGCACGCTGTTGAACAGGCTGATACATACGGACACGGTCTTGAGAGAGAAATGGCATATCTTACGGTTCATTCTATGCTGCACCTTTTAGGCTACGACCATGTTAACGGAGGCCTTGAGCAGGCAATTATGCGTGAAAAGGAAGAGCTTATACTTGATGAGCTCGGCCTTGCGATAAACAAGCTTTAGGTGAAATGATGGAACAGAAATCTGCATTTATAGCAATTCTCGGCAGACCGAATGTCGGCAAATCATCGCTTATGAACAAAATAATAGGGCAGAAGGTTGCGATTGTTTCGAATAAACCGCAAACAACCAGAACAAGAATTATGGGAGTTCATACTGTCGGAGAAGCGCAGTATGTGTTTATCGATACGCCGGGGCTGCACAAGCCTCATAACCTTCTCGGAGCAAATATGATTAAGGCCGTAAGCGGAAGTATGGCAGATATAAATGTTGCCGTTTTGGTTGCCGATGCGGCGGCCTCCTTTGAAATCAGTGCCGATAAGCTGCCTCCTGCGGATGTTGAGCTTATAGAAGCCTTTAAGAAAAGAAAAATAAAGGCAATTTTGGTGCTTAATAAAATCGATTTGCTTGAAAACAAGGAAAAAATTCTTGATATAATATCGGCATACAGCAGTAATTTTGACTTTAGTGCCGTAATACCGCTTTCCGCACGAACGGGTGACGGTGTTGATTTGCTTTTAAAGGAGCTTGAAAAATTTGCTGTTCCCTCTGTTCATTACTTTGAGGATGATGATGTTACCGATCAGTCCGAAAGAGTAATGGTTGCTGAAATGATTAGAGAAAAGGTTTTGCGTAATCTTTCAAAGGAGGTTCCTCACGGTATAGCTGTTGATATTGAGCGCTTTGCGGAGCGAGACACCTCTGCCGGTGAGCCTATTGTTGATGTTGAGGCTGTCATATATTGTGAAAAGGACAGTCATAAGGGCATAGTTATCGGAAAAAACGGCACGATGCTTAAAAAAATCGGCACCGCCTCAAGGGAAGATATAGAACGCTTTTTCGGAATAAGAGCCTCAGTTAAGCTTTGGGTTAAGGTTAAGGAGGATTGGCGCAATCGTCAGGGCTTAATTCATACCTTCGGACTTGATTTTAAAGAAAACTGACTATTATTACCTGATATAATATACCGCCTTTTGCAGAAAATAAATTTGCAGAGGTGGTTTTATGAATACAAATGAAAAATGGCTTAGGTTTGTTATAACCGGAAAAGCCGATGATTATTTGAGCTTTGCCCGAGCTCGGGAACAGGATTTGATTTACGGGAGTGATAATTCTGACATTTACGCTGACCGCCCTTGTTATAAAGGAAAAAAAGATAGGGGAGCAGGACAGGCTTCTGACACTTCTTACAGCTGAAATGGGGGTTATAACCGTTTATGCAGCAGGTGCAGGGAGCCTTAAGAGTAAAAGGGCTGCCGCAACAAAGCTTCTTTCATATTCTGACTTTACTATCAATAAAAAGGGCGAACAAATGTCTGTTACGGAAGCATCTCCCATAGAATTGTTTTACGGCATCGGCGCTGATGTTACAACACTGTCGCTTGCGCAGTATTTTTGCGAGATATGCTTATATATAACTCCGCCTCCCGACGAATCCGCCGAGGTTCTCAGATTGATACTCAATTCCCTGCATTTTATAACTCAAGGCAAAAAAAACATATATCAAATAAAGGCGATAACGGAATTAAGGCTTGCCTGTGTGGCCGGTTTTATGCCTGATTTAACCGCTTGCACGAATTGCGGTGACATATGTGGGCAAAAAACCGCATTTTTCAGTCCAAGGGAGGGCTGTATTATCTGCGAGGACTGTAAGCAGGGGCAGGGATTTATCAAGCTTGAAAAGCCCCTGCTCGATGCAATGCGTTACATAGCTTTTTCTCCATTTGATAAAGTATATTCTTTTTCTCTCAGCACCGAGCTTTATCCTCGCCTCTCTGAAATAACAGAAAAATATTTTGAAATTCAAACCGAGCACAGGTTTAAAACTCTGGAATTTTTTAATACCGTTAAATAAGGAACAGCATTTATGAATGATTTATACAAAAAAAGCTGTAGCACTCTTGAGCTGCATAGTGTTTTAAGGCTTCTTTCTGAGCAGGCCTCTATGCCCGAAGCAAAGCAAAAAGCGCTTGAAATTGAGCCTTTGTTTGATATCCGTGGCGTAAATCGTCTGCTTACTCAGACAGACGATGCTTTTAAGCTTATGCTTAAATATACGGCACCGCCCTTTGGGGGAACCGTAAGCATTATGCCTGAGCTTGCTCATGCAAGAGTAGGAGCTGCCCTTTCCGCAAAGGGACTTATAAATGTGGCAAATGCCTTAAAAACAATCAGGAATGTTAAAAAATGGCGCAGTGATGCACAAGGTGTATCCGATACATCGCTGGACACTTATTTTGACCTGCTTAATCCAAACAAATATCTTGAGGATAAGATTTTTTTTCAAATTAAATCCGAGGATGAGATAAACGATAATGCCTCTCCCACTCTTTCCGATATACGCAGGAAAATAAAAAATAATACATCCAAAATCAGAGATATTCTTGAAAAAATTTTAAGAGGTCCGACATCAAAATATCTTCAGGAATCAATAATAACCCAGCGTGACGGGCGATTTGTGGTTCCGGTAAGGGCGGAGCATAAGAGTGAGGTCAGCGGTATAGTTCACGATACCTCTTCTACGGGCTCTACCGTATTTATTGAGCCAATGGCTGTCGTAGAGGCAAATAATGATATTCGAATATTAAAGTCAAAAGAGCAGGAGGAAATATTTAAAATTTTAAGTGAGCTTTCGGCTGAGGCTTCGGATTTTTCAGATAGCATTGAGCAGTCGTATAATTCGCTCGTTTCACTCGACCTCATTTTTGCAAAGGCTAAGCTTGCATATAATATGGGCGCTACCCTGCCTAAGCTTAATAGCGAGGGCAGAGTTTATCTTAAAAACGCAAGACATCCGCTTATAAGCCGAAGGTCGGTTGTTCCTATAACCGTTTTGTTAGGCGGCGATTATAATCAGCTGATAATAACCGGTCCGAACACAGGCGGAAAAACTGTTACCCTTAAAACCGTCGGTCTTTTAAATCTTATGACCGCCTGCGGATTGATGATACCTGTTGACGATTCCAGTGAAATGGCTGTTTTTGATGGGGTCTACGCTGATATAGGAGACGAGCAGAGCATAGAACAATCGCTTTCAACCTTTTCTTCGCATATAGTTAATATTATATCTATTTTAAAGGCTTGTACCTGTAATTCACTTGTGCTTTTTGATGAGCTTTGTGCCGGAACAGACCCCATTGAGGGCGCAGCCCTTGCAAAGGCGATACTTTTGCGCTTGTTAAACGATAATACAGATGTTATCGCAACAACACATTATCCTGAATTAAAAGCCTATGCTCTCGATACAAGGGGAGTGCAAAATGCAAGCTGTGAATTCGATGTTTCAACACTTAAGCCTACATATCGGCTTATTATCGGTGTCCCCGGCAGGTCTAATGCCTTCGCTATTTCATCAAGACTCGGTCTTGATGAAGCTATTATAGAAAGCGCAAGGGCACAGCTTTCCGATAAGGATACTAAGCTTGAAAATGTCGTTGAAGCCCTTGAAAAAGCCCGCCGTGAGGCCGAGGACGAGCGAAAGGAGGCAACTAAGCTCAGATATGAAGCTTCAACAGTTAAAAAGCGCATTGAGCTTGCAGAGCAGGAGCTTAAGCTTAAGCAGGATAAAATTATCGAGCAAGCAAGGGAAAAAGCAAATGCGATAGTTGATAGCGCCAGAAGCAAGGCGGGAGTACTTCTCAATGAATTAGAGGAAACCAAAAAGCAATTTGATGCGGAAAATGCTTCAAAAATGCTTGAAAAGGCGAGAATGGGCTATAAAAGAACCGTTAATGAGCTTGAGAACGAAGCAGACCCGATAGTTAAAGCAAATGCGGGGAAAAGGCTTGAAGCTCCGCCGAAAAAAGGCGATACCGTAATTGTATCCGGCTTTGGTAAGCAGGCGGAGGTTCTTGAGGTTAATTTGCAAAAGAAAAATGCTTATGTTGTATCGGGTTCAATAAAAATGTGGGTCAGCTTTAATGACTTAATGTATGCCTCTGCACCTAAGAGTAACAGCTCTAAAAAAACACGCAATGTAACGGGTGTTCCTTCAAAGCAAGACAGGAACACTCCTTGTGAGGTAGATTTAAGGGGAATGGCGGCAGATGAAGCTATAATTGAGCTTGATAAATATATAGATAATGCGATATTATCCGGTATAGAGACCGTAACCGTTATTCACGGAAAAGGGACCGGAGCTCTCAGAAAGGCTGTTCAGTCACATCTCAGATTACATAAAAATATTGAAAGCTATCGTCTCGGAGCTTTCGGAGAAGGCGAGAACGGAGTTACCGTAGCGAAAATCAAAAATTAAAGGCTTGAATAATAAAAGCCGCCACCCACAAAAATCGGGTGGCGGCTCCTTTTAATGTTAAGTATCAGAAAATCCGCTTACTGTATGGTAATGTTACTTTGCAGGTCGTTTTCCGTTGCTATTGCCGAAAGCATAGTAAGCGGAGTCATAGCATTTTTGTAATTAAGTATAACAATACCGAAGCAGATAAGTGAGGTAACACTTCCCAATACCGCTAAAACATTATAAAAATCATATGTATTTATCAGGGAAAATAACGATAAGCCTGCCAATATGAAGTTCATAACCGCAACGAAAACAGAGGCTTTGTTGTTTGCAATACCTGTAATCGCCGTCTTTTTCGCACTGCCGATGGTGGTAATGATTTTTAAGGTATAAACTATGCACAAGGCTAATGTAGCACATACAAATACAGATGCCGCTATAATAATCGGCTTAACATAGTCGGGCATAAAATAGTAATCAGATAATTTACCGGTAAATACTATAAGCATTACTATTAAGCCTATAAACAATGCGGTAACTATGCAAATATAAACCAATGAAATAATTTTCATTACCTGTAAAATTGTCAGTCCGACGGTTGATATACCATAGTTCTTTTTTTCCGCAGCCGCCGCATAAATCAGCCAAAGACCTACAGCCGTAATAACGCTCGGTATCATCGAAATAAAGGCAGTTATAAAGCCGACATTGTCAAAAATTGTAGTGTAATAGCTGTCAAGGTTGAAATCTAAGCCCAATTCGGATTGAATTTCATAGAGCTGATCTAAAAGTGTTGAGGTTTGACTAAAGGATGTAATAGCAGTAAAAATAATCGAAAGTGTAAACGCAATAACACCTGCAAGAAAAAGCGGAGAGGCGCCGATATTTTTTAAGATGTTTATTGCCGGATAGGGCGAGCGTAGGTGCGATTGAGTTGTCTTACTGTTTGTTTGAGAGAAAGCTTGATAGGTAACCGCACTTTCGGCAGGCTCCTGCTTTAAGCTCTCGCCGCAGTTTAGACAGAAGTTGGAATTACCGTCGTTTTGCGTGCCGCATTTTGAACAAAACATATATTTATTCTCCTTACTTTAAAAAATCGAAGCTTCTGATAATTGCAGGCTCAATTGCTTTTCCGGAGCAAATTTGGAAGAAGCAGATAATGCGTATGACAAAGCAAACCATAAGCATAAGCATTGCTGCAACCGGTGTGATAACAGTCCAAACCAAAACAGCGGCAGCAATACAAAGAAAAGCCTCAATAACAGTGATTTTCATCGCCTGACGGAGATGAAACGCAAAATACGGCGAAGAATTATGTGAAAGAAGGGCAATAATTATTCCTACAAAGCCGGTAAGATAAACCAGCATACAAAGCAATTTGTTATCGGAAATATCCTTCTTGTCGAATTTTGCCGTATGGTCATACGGGTCATAAGCAGGAGTATATTGCGGTTGTGCGCCGTAGCTTGCGGTTGTGTTGCTTGCCGAGGTGGTATGCTGCTGTGCACTATCTGCGAGCCTTGTGCCGCAGGTCGTACAAAAAACTGCGTTATTTTCCATCTGAGAATTGCAATTAGGACAATTTTTCATATGTAAAGCTCCCTTTCTGATTTCTCGATATGACGGAAGAAAAAACTGTCATACCGAGCAATTGATAATAAGAAAATATTGAAAAACAGATTTTCTTTTTGCCTTAATCATTATTGCAAAGAAAATTGAAAATCCTTAAAAGCCGTTACACGGTTATTCGATTATCGAGGTCCCTGTCATTTTTTCGGGCTTATTAAGACCGAGAAGCTTTATAACGGTAGGCGATATGTCGCAGAGTCTGCCGCCCTCTCTTAATTTGCAGTCCTTACCTATTACCGAAAAGGGAACAGGATTTGTTGTGTGTGCAGTAAAGGGTGAGCCGTCTGCATCAAGCATACGGTCGGCATTGCCGTGATCTGCGGTAAGAAGCATAACGCCGTCCATTTTAAGGGTTGCTTTTTCAACTCTGCCTACGCAGCTGTCAACCGTTTCAACAGCTTTTACGGCAGCCTCGAATATGCCGGTATGTCCTACCATATCGCAGTTTGCAAAGTTTAGTATAACAACATCGTATTTTCCGCTTTCTATAGCTTCACATACCTTGTCGCACACTTCGTTTGCGCTCATTTCGGGCTGCAGGTCATAGGTCGCAACCTTGGGAGAATTTACAAGTATCCTGTCTTCTCCGTCAAACTTAACCTCTCTGCCGCCGTTGAAGAAAAAAGTTACATGAGCGTATTTTTCCGTTTCGGCAATGCGCAATTGAGTCATACCCTGCTTAGCGATAAATTCACCGAGGGTATTTTCAAGAGATTGCGGCTTGAACGCAACCTCAACATTCGGCATCGAGGCATCGTACTGGGTCATACAAACATAAAATACCTTTTTTCTGCCGCCCTTACGCTCAAATCCGCTGAAATTATCGTCAACAAAGGTGCGTGTTATTTCTCTTGCTCTGTCCGGACGGAAGTTGAAGAAGATAACACTGTCGTTATCGTTAATTCGTTCTGTGTTCTTTATAACGGTGGGTAAAACAAATTCATCTGTTATAAGCTTGCCTTCTTCGTCCTTAACCGTGTATGATTTGCGAACCGCATCGGCAGCATCATCTGCTTGGATACCCTCGCCGTATACAAGAGCCGCATAGGCCTTTCCTACACGCTCCCAACGATTGTCACGGTCCATACCGTAAAATCTTCCCATAACTGTTGCAAGCTTACCGCAACCGATTTCATTAAGACGGGCATTAAGGGTGTCGATATAATCTGCCGCACTTGCGGGAGGAACATCACGACCGTCAAGCAGGGCATGAATGTATACATGCTCAAGACCGCTATCCTTTGCAAGCTTAACAAGCCCGTAAAGATGCTCTATATGACTGTGAACGCCTCCATCCGAAAGAAGTCCCATCAGGTGAAGAGCAGAGCTATTATTTTTGCAGTTTTCAATTGCCTTTGCAAAAGCGGGGTTTGAAAAGAAATCACCGTCTTTAATAGACTTTGTTATTCTTGTAAGCTCTTGATAAACTATTCTTCCGGCACCGATGTTTGTATGACCTACCTCGCTGTTGCCCATTTGCCCGTCCGGCAAACCGACATCCATACCCGATGCGCCTATTTGGGTTGTAGGGCATTCGCTAAAAATCCTGCTTAGATTAGGGGTGTTTGCAGCTGATATAGCATTTCCCTTTGTTTCGGGGTTAAAACCGAAGCCGTCCATTATAGTAAGAACTATGGGTTTTTTCATATTTTTCACCTTATAATATAAATCAAAATTTACGGGCGCACCAAAGCGGAACGCCCGATAGGTACAGTAAAATTACCTGCTTGCTGCTTTTACAATAACAGAGAAATCCTCTGCCTTAAGCGAAGCACCGCCGATAAGTCCGCCGTCAACATTAGCCTTAGCAAGAAGCTCATCGGCATTTTTAGCGTTCATAGAACCGCCGTACTGAATTGTAACGGATTCCGCAACATCTACACCGTAGGCCTCGGCAATAGCTTCACGAACATAGGCATTGCCCTCGTCAGCCTGCTCTGCAGTAGCGGTAACGCCCGTGCCTATAGCCCATACAGGCTCATAAGCTATGATAACATTTTCAAGCTGCTCCCTTGTAACATTTGTAAGAGCCATTTTTGTTTGATATTTAAGGAGTGCTTTTGTGTATCCGAGCTCTCTTTGCTCAAGAGATTCGCCAACGCATACAATAACCTTAAGCCCTGCATTTAAGGCTGCAAGTGTGCGCAGATTAACTGTCTGATCAGTTTCCGCAAAA
>CAYLQF010000020.1:0-16855 GCA_964385735.1 uncultured Ruminococcus sp.
AAGTATTTGAAGCAGAATATTGAGAACATCGGGATGTGCTTTTTCAATTTCATCGAATAAAATAACACTATAGGGCTTTCTGCGAACCTTTTCGGTAAGCTGTCCTGCCTCATCATATCCAACATATCCGGGAGGCGCACCGATTATTCTTGAAACGGAGTGCTTTTCCATAAATTCCGACATATCAAGTCGTATAAGTGTTTCCGGAGTGCTGAAAAGCTCCTCTGAAAGAACCTTAACAAGCTTCGTTTTGCCGACACCGGTAGGTCCGACAAAAATAAATGAAGCGGGTCGCCTTTCGGGGCCCATTTGGATACGAGAGCGTTTTACAGCAGCGGAAATCAGCTTAATTGCTTCGTTTTGACCGATAATTTTCGCTGTTAAGCGTTCCTCAATAGCTGCAAGCTTTTTGTAATCACTTTCTTCGACTTTTGAAGCCGGAATACCCGTCCAAATTTCAATCACCTTAGCAAGCTGCTTTTGTGTAACCGTGTTATCGGCAGCCGCTTCATAAAGGCCGTTTGCAGTTGCTTTGTATTTTTCAATTTCAGCCTTAAGCATTGCTTGCTTTTCGTAATTCGGATTTTCAACATTTGCTTCCTCAAGCTCAAGCTGAGAAGAAGCATCTGCAATTTTTTTATTCGCAACATAAAGCTCGTCAATTGCCTTGTTTTCAAGGCTTGTGCAAGCGCAAGCTTCATCCAAAAGGTCTATGGCTTTATCCGGTAAAAATCTGTCTGTTATATATCTTTCAGAGAGCTTGACGGCGTTTTTAACAATATCATCGGGAATTTTAACACCGTGAAAGCCCTCATAATATTGCTTAACCCCTAATAAAACATCGGTTGCTTCCGCTATTGACGGCTCTTCAATAGTAACAGGCTGAAATCTGCGTTCAAGTGCAGCATCCTTTTCGATATATTTTCTGTATTCTTTAAATGTTGTTGCACCTATAACCTGAATTTCACCTCTGGAAAGTGCCGGTTTTAAAATATTTGCAGCATTCATAGTACCTTCGGCAGAATCGCCGGCACCGACAAGGTTATGGATTTCATCAATAAAAAGTATAATATTACCTGCATCCTTAACCTCGGAAACAAGACCCTTAACCCTACTTTCAAATTGACCTCTGAATTGCGTTCCGGCAACAAGACCTGTAAGATCAAGCAAATATATCTGTTTCTCGCATAACCGAGCAGGAGCATCACCTGAAGCAATCTTAAGTGCCAAGCCTTCGGCAATAGCGGTTTTACCGACACCCGGTTCGCCTATAAGACACGGATTGTTTTTGGACCTTCGAGATAAAATCTGAATTGTTCTGTAAAGCTCCTTTTCTCTGCCGATAATCTTATCAAGCTTTCCTTCTCTCGCCTGTTCTGTAAGATTGGTTGCATACTGCTCCAAAAAGCGATTTTTTTTCTTCTTGCTCTTTTTGTTTTGCTGTTTATCGGTACCGTTATCTGAATTTTCTTTAGTTTTTTCCGAGTCAAAGGAATTCATCATACCTTTAATAAACGGAACCGCAGGAGCAGTTCCCATATCGAAGGTTTCGTCATTTAAGTCAGAATCGTCAAATTCACCGTCCGGAGACATCATTTCCATAAATTGATTACTGATATTCTCTATATCCTCTTCATCAATATTCATACTTTTAAGCATATCGTCAACCGGTTTTATACCAAGGCTTTTAGCGCACACAAGGCACAAGCCCTCCGGAGCCTTATCAGGTTGCATCGGATTTGACATAAATACAACAGCCGGTCTTTTTTTGCATTTTGAACATAACTTCATTTTATATTATTTCTCCTTGAGAATTAAAATAATTCCGCTAAAAATTTAAAAATATGTGTTTTGTTTATATTGTCGGAAGTGAAAAATAAAAAACCGTTCGTTGTAAACGAAACAATCGATGAAATCAACATACATACGGCAGTTGCTATAAGCAAGCCCTTTACAAGACCGATAGCGCCGCCCAAGGCAGAATTCATCTTTCCGATTATTGAGAATGTAAAAAACTTATTTAATAGCCTTGCAAGAAATTTCACGACGATAATCAAGACTATAAACAGAGCTGCGGAAACCGCAAAGCTGACTATATTCACAAAAACAGGCTTTATCACCGCAGAGGAAACAACCTCAGCCGCCGCATTAACACTGCCGCCTGAGCTTTCAGTGAGCTTTTGACTGATAGTATCGGCGGTAATGCCGCTTGACTGCGCATTTGTTTTAACAAACTCCGGTAAAATATCCAACACGGTATTTGCCGCTTTTTCGGTATTTTCGGTCGAAGCATCGCTGACAGCTTCTATTACCGCAGGTCCGACTGTTTTGTCGTAAACAAATGAGGATATCGGCTTAGAAATCGCAACCGAAATTATAATTGCAAGTATAAAGCCCGCAACCTCCACAGCTGTTTTCACAAAGCCTTTTTTGGCAGAAAGAAATACGAATATAATAATAATCGCTATTATAACAGCATCTATAAGTATGCCCATACATTTTACCTCTTAAATTCAATTTTTTTAATCGCACTATCGGAAATAGCTGCAACGGACTGTGAGCCTGTTACTGCAAGCTTTACCACATCATAGCCGCAATCGGCACTGCTTAAAGGATTTCCTTCTTTATCGTATAAATATGCTTTAGCTTCACTTACAAAATATATATGACCGTTTAAAAATCTAATATCACTTATTATACCGTCGAAGCTGAATTCGGATATTTTTTCGCCTTTTTTTGAAATAACCGTTATGATATTATCACTTTTATTACTGTTTAAATTAAACACGCATACACTGCCTTCTGGGCTATTTCTGAACATAGAAGCCTGTCTGTCGGATTTTATATCTGTTTTTGAAAATCCGTCCCACTCAACAAAGGCAGCACCGTCACCCGTTATAACAAAAAAGCCGTTTTTTGAGGAGGTTAAGGAATAAACCATACCACCCGATATTTCATAACTGAAAACGGGATCGGCAGAGCTTTTTTCCGTATCGAAAACGCTGACCTTGGCATTAAGGCTGCCGTCATTTGCATTGAAGGTTGCGGCAACAAGATATTTGCCATTGGGAGAAAGAGTAATTGAGTTTACCATATCCTTTGCCGAATTCCATTCGAAAATCACCTTTTCTTTTTTTGAAAACACCTTCACATTTGAAGCATATGAGTCAGAATACATGGCAACAGCATAGGAGCCGTTTCTCGCTATATCCGCATTTATTATTGATTTTTCAGTTGAATAATTGATAACCTCGCCCTTTAAATTAAAAATCCGCACACTATCGGCACCCTGATCAAATATCATAGCCCGAGTTTGCGATGTTTTTAAAACTGGGTTCGAATATCCGTGAGATGAGGTAAAAATTTCTTTACCGGAGGTTGAAAAAGCACATAAATCGGTATCTGTCAAAACATAATAATATAGCTTTTGCGAAGCGGTGTCAAGAGTTTGTGCACCGTAAATTTCAATTGGATATTCCCCACTTCCGATTGTTGCGAACAAATTACCTAAGCTTTCTCCTACGCTTACAGGCAAAATTAGAGACATAACAACATACAGCAGAAATAAAAAAGCTATAACGCCAGCAATAATTTTCGTTCTTCGACGGCGCTGAAGCTTTTTACCCTTTACCGCTCTGATATTATCGCTTCCGGCATATTTTTGCACCACTTTATTATCGGGCGCCGACATTACTATATCCTCACCCGCATTTTCACGGTTGTTTTTCTTATTCTTCTTATCGAAGGCAAAATTGGCTGTTTTGCGGCTAAATTTTTTCTTTACCTTCTTTTTTTTGTAATCCGGCAAGCTCAACACCACCTATCAATAGTAAACTTTTTCAAGAAACAATCCTTTTGCGGGAAGAGTCTTTCCCAAAGCGTTACGATTTTTTGCTTCAAAAGCAATGTCGGCACAATCCGGATTTAATATGCCATTGCCGACCTCAAGTGCAGTACCCGCTATAATACGCACCATATTATACAAGAAGCCATTTCCCGTAACCGTAAGCTTTACGATATTATCCTGCATTGTCGCATTACAGGAATATATTTCTCGGACGGTTGTTTCAACCGTTCTTTTGGCAGATGAAAAAGCAATAAAATCATGCTCACCGATTATTCTCCTGCAAAAATCGTTCATAAGCGAAATATCGGGCTTTTTATCAAGTCGAAGGGTGTATCTCGAAAGAAACGGGTCGGTATTGCCTATATAAAAATAATAGGAATAGGTCTTACCCTTAGAGCTATACCGAGCATGAAATTCATCGTCGACACGGCTGACAGCCTTAACCGCTATATCATCGGGCAATATTGAATTAAGACCTCTTAAAAAAGCTTTTTCGGGAATATTATCAGCACAGTCAATATGGCAAAAGAACTCTCTTGCGTGGACACCTGAATCTGTACGACTGCACCCCGTAACATTAGTTTTAGCGTTTAACAGCCTTTCTAAGGAATCGGAAAGCACCTTTGAAACAGTAACGGCATTTTTCTGGATTTGCCAACCGTGATACCGAGTACCGTCAAATGAAATTTTCAGTAAAACTCTTTTCATAAGCAACCGACTTTAACAAAAATATTCAAAAGCGCTATTCCGGCACATAAAATTGCAGATAACAAAAATGAAAAATAATCCGTAAATTTCATTTTAAGCACCTTCATACGCTGTCTTCCCTTGCCACCGTTATAGCACCTGCATTCCATTGCATCGGCAAGCTCGTACGAACGGCGAACAGCCGAAATAAAAAGCGGTATCAGTATGGGAATCAATGCCTTAATTCGTTTAGTAAGTGATCCGGACTCAAGATCCGCACCTCTTGCCTTTTGAGCATTCATAATTTTTTCCGTTTCATCAACAAGAGTCGGAATAAATCTTAAAGCAATTGTCATCATAAGTGCCATAGTATGTACGGCGTTTGAAAGACCGATAAATGTAAGTGGCAGGCAAAGCCGTTCGATGGCATCTGTAAGATCGTTAGGCGTTGTTGTATATGTTAAAACTGAGCTTACGGTTATTAAAAGTATTATTCTAAGCGATAAATAAGCAGCCGTAAAAAGACCGCCGGTTGTAACGGTTATTGCCGAAAAGGGAGATAAATTCTTACCGGTATCGGTGTATAAAATATTCAATATTGCCGTAAATAAAACAATAACGGTAACAGCTTTTATATTCTTGAGATAAAGCTTAATCGGTACCCTTGAAAGTAAAACGGAAAATAATACAAGGATAGCAACAGCAAAGAGAGAGACAATATTGCTTGCAGCAAAAATACAGACGATTACCGTAATAAGTACGATCATTTTGGTTCTCGGATCAAGCTTATGAATAAGAGAATTTGCTTCTACATATTGACCGAAGGTAATATCTCTAATCATAATGCGCCGCCTTTCGCCGTAAGCAACGCAATATTTTCTACTGCTTTTGAAACGGTAAAGATATTTTCGTTAACTAAAAGACCCTTCTTCTTCAAAAGCTGCATAATCTTAGTTATCATAGGAACATCAAGCCCGATTTCAAAAAGGCGGGTATAATTTGAAAAAACATTTTCAACTGTGTCAAACATTTCAAGCTTGCCCTTATTCATAACGAGCAGCTTGTCTGCTAAAATAGCCATATCCTCCATATTGTGAGAAATTATAAGGACTGTCGCATCAAAAGCATTGCGATAATTAGTTATCATATTTAATACTTCGCTTCTGCCCCTTGGATCCAGACCCGCTACAGGCTCATCGAAAATTATTATTTTAGGCTGCATTGCCATAACTCCCGCAATAGCAACCCGCCTTTTTTCGCCACCGGATAGGTCAAACGGCGATTTATCAAGATAACTGTCAGGTATTTCAAGCAGTCTGCATAAAGTCATTACTCGTTTTTTAATTTCGTCGTTATCAAGACCCATATTTTGGGGACCGAAGGCGATATCCTCATAAACGGTTTTCTCAAACAGCTGATATTCGGGATACTGAAAAACAAGCCCCGCTTTAAAACGAAAATCTCTTATTTTTTTAGGTTCCTTCCATATATCGACACCGTCAATCAGTACCTGACCGGAGGTTGGCTTTAAGAGACCGTTTATATGCTGAACAAGTGTAGATTTTCCCGAACCGGTATGCCCTATTATTCCGATTATTTCTCCGCTGCTTACAGTGAAGCTGACATTACTGACTGCATCGTTTACAAAAAGGGTATTATCACCGTATGTATGTGTGAGGTTTTTTACCTCAAGTATTGCTGACAATTAAATTTCCTCCAAATGAAGCGCACGATAAATCTCGTCTGCTGCTTCTTCTATAGAAATAGCATTTGTATTTACATTTATACCGCTTTTTTTAAGCTTATAAAGAAGTTCAGTGCTTTGCGGAACATCAAGACCTGCATTTTTCAGCATTTTAATATCCGAAAAAACATTTTTCGGTGTGGAATCCGCAATGATTTTTCCATTGTCCATAACTATAACCCTGTCCGCATTTTGTGCTTCTTCCATAAAATGAGTTATCAATACAACAGTTATACCGTTCTCACGGTTAAGCTTTTCAACCGTTGATATTATTTCTTTTCTGCCCTTCGGATCAAGCATAGCCGTAGGTTCATCAAGAACAATACATTCCGGACGCATAGCTATAATACCAGCTATCGCAATTCTCTGCTTTTGTCCACCGGAAAGGCGATGCGGTGTCGATCGTGAAAAATGCAACATATCGACAGCCTTCAAAGCTTCATCGACACGACTGCGAATTTCGGCAGGGCTCAAGCCTAAATTTTCCGGACCGAAAGCAACATCCTCTTCAACTATCGATGCAACCAGTTGATTATCGGGGTTCTGAAAAACCAAACCGATTCTGCGCTTTATTTCGATTTCATTTGCTTCATTCGCAGTTGACATACCGTCAACCGTTACTGTACCGCAATCCGGCTTTAAAAGACCGTTAAAAAGCTTTGCAAGAGTAGACTTACCCGAACCGTTATGTCCGAGTATTACCGTAAAGCTTCCCCTTTCGATCTCAAGATTGAAATCGGTTAGTATCTGCTTGTTTTCATCCTGAGAATTATAATAAAAAGAAACATTATCGAGCTTGATAATCGAATTCATAGCTTTTTCCAAATAGTTGTAGCTCCACAGGGAAGAACAATATTTTTGTCGGTAACCTTAAGACCGATCTCATCAGTAAAAATATTGTGGCTTTCCGGAAGATTAAGCTTTTCCTTTACCATAAAATTAAGAATCGAGGGAGAAAGACCGCCCGTGTATGAATTTAAGAAAAAAAACAACGGATCATCGCTTAAAATTTTAGAAGCATCGGTAAGAAGCTCATCAAGCTGCTGCTCAAGCTTCCAAATTTCACCGTCAGGTCCCCTGCCGTAAGACGGCGGATCCATTATTATGGCATCATATTTATTACCACGGCGAATTTCCCGTTTAACAAATTTCATACAATCATCAACAAGCCAACGAACAGGCTTATCGGCAAGTGATGATACAGCAGCATTTTCCTTAGCCCACTGTACCATACCCTTTGATGCATCTACATGAGTAACTCTTGCTCCTGCCTTAAGGCAGGCAAGGGTAGCACCGCCTGTATAAGCGAACAGATTTAACACCGAAATCTGCCTGTTTTCCGCTTTTATCAGTTCGGAAGCGAGTCTCCAATTTACCGCTTGCTCCGGAAATAATCCCGTATGCTTAAAGCCCATAGGCTTAAGACGGAAGGTTATCCCTGAATAGGAAATGCTCCATACATCGGGTACTTTTTTCAATTTTTCCCAATAGCCTCCACCCGAATTCGAGCGATGATAGACAGCATCGGCATTTTTCCATAAAGGATTTTTTCGCCTTGCGTTCCATATTATTTGCGGGTCGGGTCTTATTAGAATAATATCGCCCCAGCGTTCGAGCCTTTCGCCGCCCTCGGCATCAATCAGCTCATAATCATCAAATCCTATAGCTTCTCTCATCAGGCTTTTCCTTTAATAACCGCAGCAATTGATTTAGCCAGCTGCTTTATTTCGTAAATATTTTCGCCCTCTATCATAACTCTGATAAGAGGCTCCGTTCCGGAGGCTCTTACAAGAATCCTTCCCCTTTCACCGAGCTGCTTTTCGGCATCGCTGATAGAAGAGATTATATCCAAATCTGTTTTCAGCTTCTCCTTAAGCTCAGGCGTCGCCTCAACATTAACAAGAGTTTGCGGCATAACGGTCATAACAGCTGTAAGTGCCGAAGCGCTTTTAGCGTATTTTTTCATAACAGCCGCAAGCATAGCACCCGATAACTGACCGTCGCCAGTGGTTGCATGGCCTTTAAATATAATGTGACCCGATTGCTCCCCGCCTATCTGATAATTATGCTTAAGCATTTCCTCAAGAACATATCTATCACCAACCGTGGTTTCGGCAACGGCTATTCCGTATTCCTTAGCAAAAATTTTAAATCCTAAATTTGTCATAACGGTTACAACTGCCGTTTGATCCACAAGAAGACCGTTATTTTTCATATCCAGCGCAAAAACGGCAATCATCTTATCGCCGTCAATCAGCTTACCGTTTTCATCAACGGCAAGACAGCGATCGGAATCGCCGTCAAATGCAAGACCCAAATCAACATCATGTCCGTTAACATAGTCGATAAGATCGTCCATATGAGTTGAACCGCAATTGGCGTTAATATTTACGCCGTTGGGCTTGTTATGCATAAAAAAGCATTCAGCACCGAGCTTAGTAAAGAGCTTTTCGGCTGTATATGAGGCACATCCGTTTGCGCAGTCGATTGCTATTTTAAGTCCGGAAAGGTCAGCATTAACAGCTTTAACGATATGCTCAATATATAAATCAGCATAATCGTTTCTTACAAAAACGCTACCGACATCACCGCCTGTAGGAAATGTTATTTTTGAATCATCATCAAGAACAAGCGATTCTATTTCCTCTTCAAGCGAATCCGGAAGCTTATAACCGTTTCCGTCAAAAATTTTGATACCGTTATATTCGCACGGATTATGCGACGCCGATATCATAATACCTGCGTCGACCTCACGGTCCTTAACAAGAAAAGCAATGGCAGGCGTTGGTAAAAAGCCGACAAGAACAACATCGGCACCGACCGAGCAAAGACCGGCAGCAAGTGCCATTTCAAGCATATTTGAAGAAACTCTTGTATCCTTGCCGATAATTACCTTGGGCTTTTCGGTTGTTTTTTCGGTTAAAACAAAGGCAGCAGCCCGCCCTATTTTCATTGCAAGCTCGCAAGTAAGCTCGGAATTGGCAATACCTCTCGCACCATCTGTTCCGAATAATCTACCCATAAATTTTCCTCCGTGTATTTTATGTGGATTTAAAGCAGGCTCTGCTGAGCCGAATTGTTAAAGGGGATTCCCAAATGCTCGTAAGCGGCTTTTGTAACACATCTTCCTCTCGGTGTTCTCGACAAAAATCCTATTTGCATTAAATACGGTTCGTAAACATCTTCAATAGTAACAGCCTCTTCACCTATCGCCGCCGAAAGAGTTTCTAAGCCCACAGGTCCGCCCGAGTAATTTCTGATAATAATTTCAAGCATCCGCCTGTCGAAATCATCAAGTCCGAGCTCATCAATTTCAAACCTCGAAAGAGCAGTTTGAGCTACAGCTTTGTTAATAAAGCCGGAATATTCAACCTGAGCTATATCCCTTACTCTCCGTAAAAGACGATTTGCTATTCTTGGAGTTCCTCTTGAGCGAGAGGCAATTTCAAAAGCACCGTCATCATCAATATCAACTCCGAGTATACCCGCAGATCGCTTGACAATTTCGCTTAGCTGCACGGGAGTATAAAGCTCAAGCCGCATAAGCACACCGAAACGATCCCTAAGCGGTGCTGTAAGCTGTCCGGAGCGGGTTGTAGCACCAATCAGCGTAAAGTGAGGCACATCCAGCCTTATGGATCTTGCAGATGGACCCTTCCCCAAAATAATATCAAGTGAAAAATCCTCCATAGCCGGATAAAGTATTTCTTCTATATTTCTTGAAAGTCGGTGTATTTCATCGATAAATAATACATCGCCGGAATTCAACGAGGTAAGAATTGCTACAAGATCACCCTGCTTTTCTATTGCGGGTCCGGAGGTTATTCGAAGATTAACGCCCATTTCTCTCGCAATTATTGAAGATAGAGTTGTTTTTCCAAGCCCAGGCGGGCCATAAAGCAATACATGATCAAGCGGCTCGTTTCTGAGCTTTGCCGCTTTAATATATACTCTGAGGTTATCCTTAACCTTGTCCTGACCGATATATTCGTTAAGAGCTTTCGGCCTCAGTGATACCTCATTATCAATATCAACCGAGGTATATTCAGGGGTAACAATTCTATTTTCAAAATCCATTTCCTGCTCAATCAAAATTTTATATCCCCCTTGCAAGTGATTTTAAAGCCTGCTTAATCAAAGCATCAACCGTAAGCTCCGGATCCAATTTACCGACAGCAAGTGAAGCTTCGCTTTGGGAATATCCAAGCGAGACAAGCGCCTCAATCGCTTCCTTCGGAGCGGCAGAAGCAGTTGCATTACCAACGGATTTAATATCCGTTATATTGTTTTCTTCGGCTATTGAGCCTACCTTATCCTTTAATTCGAGAACTATTCTTTGTGCAAGCTTAAGTCCTACACCCGAAGCAGATGTAAGAGATTTGGAATCACCGCTTGCAACATACAGCATTACCTGTTCGGGTGAAAATTCAGAAAGAACGGCAAGACCTATTTTCGAGCCCACACCGCTTACCGAGGTTATGAGCTTGAAAACGGTAAGCTCGGCAGAGGTTGCAAACCCGAAAAGATCGAGAGCATCCTCTCTCACGGAAAGATAGGTATGCAAAAATACATCATTACCTACTTCCCCGAGAGAATAAAATGTGTTTTTTGTCACAAAGCATTTAAAACCGATACCGCCGCATTCAATAATCGCATAAGAAGCATCCTTATAAATAAGCTTACCGCTTAATGAGGCAATCATTTATATCATACCCTCCGAAAGTTTACTGTAAAGATTTCCCTGACAGTGCCCGTGGCAAACCGCAAGGGCAAGAGCATCCGCCGTATCATCAGGCCGAGGCACCGCTTTAAGATTAAGAAAGCTCTTTACCATTTCCATCACCTGATGCTTTTCGGCTTTGCCGTAGCCTGTTATAGACTGTTTAACCTGAAGAGGTGTGTATTCGAATATTTTTACTCCGTTTTGCTTTGCGGAAAGAAGTATAACACCTCTTGCCTGTGCAACATCTATAGCGGTTGTGGCGTTTGTGTTAAAATAGAGTCTTTCTATAGCCATGGCTTCCGGAGTGTAACGCTTGAGGAGTGTGTTAATATCGTTGTAAATATCATCAAGTCTGGCGGGAAAAGGAATTCCGGCCTGAGTAGTTATTGCGCCGTATCCGATGGTTTTAAATTTATAACCGTCCCAGTCGACAACGCCGTATCCGACTATCGCATAGCCAGGATCAATACCGATAATACGCACTGCCGGCAACCTCCTCATAAACAATATACAAGGTTATTATAGCATATTATTCAAGTCTCATCAACAGTTTTATTGCTTTAAAAATTTTAAAAATTTTTTAACATTAAAACCGGCAAGGTTAACACAGAGTCTTGACCTGCCGGTTTTGAAAATTAAGGCTATGAAATCATTTTTTTAAATTCATTTTCGTCTATAACAGTAACCCCCAAGGCTACTGCTTTATCGAGCTTACTTCCGGCTTCTTCGCCTGCAAGTAAATAATCGGTTTTTTTCGAAACGGAGGATGCTACCCTGCCACCGAAGCTTTCTATAACAGAAGCAGCCTGTGACCTTGTATATGTCGGCAAGGTACCGGTTAAAACAAAGGTTTTTCCGCTGAGCCTTAAATCAACAACAGTTTTAAGAGATTGCATATTAACACCGAAAGCCTTTAGCCTTTCAACCATCTTTTTTGTTTCATCAAGCGCAAAAAAATCATATGCCGAGGCAGCAAGAATTTCTCCGATACCGTCAATTTCGGCAAAATCCTCACGGGATGCTTCAAAAACACAGCCCATATCCTTAAAATGCTCCGAAATGAGCTTTGCCGCCTTGCTGCCGATATGTCTTATACCAAATGCAAAAATCAGTCGTGAAAGATCGTTCTTTTTTGAGCTTTCGATTGCGCTTATTATGTTCGAAGCCGATTTATCGCCTATACGGTCAAGCTCGCTGATTTCGTCTGTCTTCAGCGCATATATATCAACAATGTCGTTTACCATACCGCTTTCAAGCAATTGCTCTAAAACCGCAGGTCCCAACCCTTCAATATCCATAGCATCTCTTGAAGTAAAATGAATAAGATGTCGCAAAAGCTGCGCCGGACAATCCGCATTGGTGCATCGAAGAACCGCCTCACCGTCCTCCCTTGTTACCGGTGAGCCGCAGGAAGGACAATAATCCGGCATTTTGTAAATCGGATTTTTTGTTTGGTGAAGCTTAACGCCCAATACTTCGGGAATAATTTCTCCCGCCTTACGAACTATTATCGTATCGCCTATAGAAATTCCCTTAGATGCAATAAAATCCTCATTGTGAAGAACTGCTCTGCTCACCGTTGTACCCGCAAGCTCTATAGGATCAAAAACCGCTGTGGGAGTGAGTGCTCCCGTCCTGCCCACATTAACCTCAATGCTTCTCAGCACCGTTTCTTTTTCCTCGGGAGGATATTTATATGCAACTGCCCATTTAGGATACTTTGCCGTACTTCCGAGCTCTGTACGGTAGCTTAGGTTATCAACCTTAATTACAGCGCCGTCAATATCATACGGGAGCTTACCTCTTGACAGCCCTATGCGTTTAATTTCTGCAATCGCAAGCGCAATATTTTCACATTTTTTATATGAGGGAAGAACGCTGAAGCCGAGATTTTTCAAAAAATCAAGTGACTCTATATGTGATTCGAATACTTTTCCTTCTATGCTCTGTATATTGAAAACAAAAATATCCAGCTCTCTTTTTTCGGTTATTAAAGGATTTTTTTGTCTTAGAGAGCCGGCAGCGGCATTTCTCGGGTTTTTTGCCGGCGTTTCGCCCATCAGCTCCTGTCGCTCAATAAGCTTATAAAAGCTTTCTCTTGACATATAGACCTCGCCTCTTACTTCTAAAAAGCCGTCAAAGTCTATTGATTTCGGAACAGTTCTTATTTTTAATGCATTTGCTGTTATATCCTCACCGGTTGTACCGTCTCCCCTTGTAGAAGCCCTGACAAGCTTGCCGTTTTTATATTCAAGTGAAACGGAAAGACCGTCAATTTTAGGTTCAACTGAAAAATATGTTTTTTCCATATTGATTTTTTCCGCAAAAGCCTGAAGCTCATCAAAGCTGAAAACATCCTGAAGACTTTCCATTTTTACAGTGTGTTCAACCGGTGAAAAAAGTCTTAAAGCCTCACCGCCGACCTTTTGCGTCGGCGAATCCGGAGTTATAAGCTCCGGATACTCTTTTTCTATGCTTTTAAGCTCACGCATAAGTGCGTCATACTCAAAGTCTTCTATTTCCGGATTATCCTGAATATAATAGAGCCTGTTATGATGCCTTATCGATTTTGTGAGCTCCCTTGCTCTTTTTTTCGCTTTTGCAAATTCCATTGTTAATATTCTCCCGTTCATTCAAGGTCTGCATAGTTAAATATTGTATCGGCGATATCATCGTCAGGATGTTCTTCGACATTTGTGAAGGACTCCGGAACCTTGCCCACAATAACCGTTTGTGCAGCAACTGCAGTAGTCGATACAGAGAAGCCGTCAGCCTTACCTAGCATTAGTATATTAGCCGAAATATCGATTTTAACAATAATCCTATGCATAACCTGATTAAGTCCCGCATCGGTAAATTCGTTGTCAAAATCAACTGTTGCCGTTTCTGTCATCTGCATTTTAAAATCAATGTTCGGTCCGAGACCAACAGTATATTCGCTCGATATAAAAGAACCTATCGGTATACTTATAGTATATCGGCTTTTCTCTTCAATAAGCTGCATAATTTCGTTGGAAATTTCACTTTTAAAAGAATTTAACTGCTTAATGTCTATTTCTATGCCGGTTATATTGTTATTGTCGTCTCTGCTAATCCTTGAAATTCCGTCATAAGTAATATTTTCACGATTTAATACTCTGATTACAGCCTTGTTTGCAGACGATAGCATAATAGTCTCCGCCTGCGAGCGTGCATAAACAAAAACCAGAGAACGAGCTCTGACAAAAATTAAAACGCAAGCTACAGAAATCAAAAGCAGCAGAGCTGACCAAGAAACAATAATTCTTTTAAGAACTTTTTTTCTAATCTTCAAGCTTACACCCTCTTCCGCAATACATTTTACGGAAAAAGAGTGAAACGGTTAAAGCTCTTAGTATAAAATCATTTTAACACATAATCGATAGTTATTCAAGAAAAACAGGATTGACACCGACTGCTTTTTGCAATCTGCCAATCCTGTAAAAATTATCTTTCTTCTCTGAAATACGAAAGTCCGAGCGAAGCCGGAGGTTGATTTTCTTTTTTCTTTCGAATGCTTACAGCTACCAAAACCAAAATGGTAACAAGATAAGGAAGCATCTGAATAAGAGGAATAAATTTCATCGGTACATTTATGTAGTTGAAGAGAATATAAAGAGCACCGAAGAGATAGCTTCCGGCAATGGCTACAACCGGCTTCCATGTAGCGAATATAACAATTGCTATAGCGAGCCAGCCTCTGTCGCCAAAGCCGTTATTCGACCAAATTCCGTTAGAATAGTCCATTGTAAAAAATAAACCGCCGAGGCCGGCAATCATACCGCCGATACAGGTTGAAAAATACTTATATTTTATAACATTTATACCTGCGGCATCTGCCGTTGCAGGATTCTCACCGACTGCTCGCAAATAAAGACCTTTTCTTGTTCTTTTAAGGAAAATTCCGGTTGCAATCGCAATAATAACGGCAAGATACACCAAAAATCCGTAGGAGAAGAAAAGCTTACCCAAGCTTCCCATACTGTCAGCAAACGGAAGTGTTGTTTTAAAGGCCTTTGCTATTTTAACAAGCGCAAGATACGGGACATCGCTTTTTACTATTTTTATAAGTGAGCCGCCGAAAAAGTTTCCGAGTCCTACACCGAAGGTAGTTATGGCAAGGCCCGTAACATTTTGATTAGCTCTTAATGTAACAGTTAAGAAGCAGTAAATAAGGGAAACTAATAACGAGCCTAAAAGGCAGGACATAAGCGGAATAAGTATAGCGAGAAATGTATTGATCTCTCCGGCATTTGTCTGATAGAAAAATCCGCCTATTACACTTGAAATAGCACCGACATACATTATTCCGGGGATTCCGAGATTTAGGTTACCGGACTTTTCGGTAATAATTTCACCTGTAGCGCCGAAAAGCAAAGGAGTTCCTAACAGGATTGCTCTTTGAATAAATTGAATTACAAATTCCATTGCTCAGGCCTCCTTAGCAGATTGTTTTTTGGAGTGATTTATGCGAACCTGATAGTTTATAAAAAATTCGCAGCCGATTATAAAGAAAAGAATTATTCCTGTAAGTATATCCGAAAAATCGGTATTAAGCTGGAACCGTGAAGCAACCTCATCTGCTCCTCTTTCCATAAAGACAATAAGAAGCGTCGTGAAAATCATACTCGAAGGCTTAAACTTTGCAAGCCACGATACCATTATCGCCGTAAAGCCTCTGCCGTCGGCAAGATTTGCGTCTATAGAATGAGAAGAACCGCCAACGAGAAGTAAGCCTACAAGTCCGCACAAAGCACCCGAAAGAGCCATTGTACGAATAATAACCTTTTTAACATTGATTCCTATATAGCGTGCAGTATTCTCACTTTCGCCAACTACCGATATTTCGTATCCGTGCTTACTGTATTTGAGATAAATATGCATCGCAACAGTAATAACAAGAACAACGACTATATTTAGCAAATAGGGTGTTCCGAAAAGATTGGGAAGCCAACCGTGACTTAACAGCTCCGGTCCGACAACATTCGAGCCGCTCTTGTCCGCAATCTTGAGGAAATACTCAATAAGCTGTATCGCAACATAGTTCATCATAAGCGTAAACAGCGTTTCATTTGTACACCAATTTGCCTTGAATATCGCAGGAATTATTCCCCAGAGCATACCACCGAGAATTGCAGCAAATATCATTACAACTATAAGAAGACCGTCCGAAATTTTACCACCGAGATAAAACATACACATGGCAGTTGCAAGGCAGCCCATCAAAACCTGACCCTCAGCACCGGTATTCCAAAAGCGCATTCTAAACGCCGGTGTAACCGCAAGTGAAATACACAGTAAAATCGCTATCGAATGAATAGTAACAAGCGTTCTGCCCTCACCGAAGGCACCTTGGAATATCGTCAGATAAATTGAAATCGGATTATCGCCTGTAAGAAGTAAAGTTACAACGCCACAGACAACAAGGGCAGCAGCTATTGCAATTACCCGAACAAGAACTGCTTTTCCTACAGGAAAATTATCACGCTTTGTAACATGAAAAAGCGATTCTCTACCGCTGCTTGATTTACGCATTTTGTTCGCCTCCCTGACCCTTGGTCATTAAAAGACCTATCTGCTCTTTAGTAGCAGTTCTGCCGTCAACAATACCGGTAACTCTTCCGGAGCCGATTACCATTATTCTGTCACAAAGCTCCAAAAGCACATCAAGGTCTTCGCCGACAAAAATAACCGCAACGCCCTTTTGCTTTTGCTCATTTAAAAGATTATATATAGTATAAGAGGAGTTTATATCAAGTCCTCTTACAGGATATGCTGCCATAAGAACCGTAGGAGCAGCTGCAATTTCTCTTCCGACAAGCACCTTTTGAACATT
>CAYLQF010000021.1:0-12870 GCA_964385735.1 uncultured Ruminococcus sp.
TGATGCTTTGGGAATTATCGTCGTTAGAAATCCAAGAAAATCCCTCCCATGAGTAATCAATCTCATAAAGAGGACTGTTTTTCAGATAAAATGAATTCAAATCCTTTACAAATAACTGCATTGCTTTATGGGAATCGTAATCGAGCAATAACCAATCAAGCTGCTGCTTGTAATTCCACTCTATAAACTGCGCAAATTCTTGCCCCATAAAAAAAAGCTTTTTGCCCGGATGTGCTGTCATATAAGCATAAAATGCTCTGAGACTTGCGAATTTATCGTTGTACTCGCCGGGCATTTTGTTTATGAGAGAACACTTACCGTGAACTACTTCATCATGTGAGAGAGGTAAAACGAAGTTTTCGGAAAAAGCATAAAAGAACGAAAAAGTTAGGCAATCGTGATTATTTTTTCTGAAAAGCGGATCAAGCGACATATATCTGAGCATATCGTTCATCCACCCCATATTCCACTTGAAATTAAACCCAAGTCCGCCATCATGCGGTGGCTTTGTAACAAGAGGCCAAGCCGTTGATTCTTCGGCTATCATCATAATTGAGGGATTTTCGGCAAATGCTGCAATATTAAGCTGTTTTAAAAACTCAACAGCCTCAAGATTTTCCCTGCCGCCATAAGAATTCGGCAGCCATTCGCCGTCATTCCTACCGTAATCAAGATACAGCATAGAAGCTACGGCATCAACCCGTATACCGTCGATATGGTATTCTTTTATCCAAAAAAGAGCGCTCGAAATCAAAAAGCTCATAACCTGCGGCTTACCGTAATCAAATACCGCTGTTCCCCATTCCTTGTGCTCACCCTTTCTCGGATCTGCATATTCATAGCAGGGTGAGCCGTCGAATCTGTACAGACCGAACTCGTCCTTCGGGAAATGAGCGGGAACCCAATCAAGAATAACTCCGATACCGTTTTGGTGCATAATATCAATAAAGTGTGCAAAATCCTCCGGTGTTCCGTATCTTGAGGTAGGGGCAAAATAACCCGTCACCTGATACCCCCAAGAGCCCTCAAAGGGATGCTCGGTAATCGGCATAAGCTCAATGTGGGTATAGCCCATTTTTTTTACATATGACGAAAGCTCACGGGCAGCGGTTACATAATCATAAGTGTTGCCGTCTGCATATCTGCGCCAGGAGCCTAAGTGAACCTCATATATATTAACAGGCTCTGCATATATGTTTTTTTGCTTTTGATTGTTTCTCCACTCGCTGTCATTCCATACATATTTTTTGCTACGATAAACCTTAGATGCATTGCCGGGGGCAGTTTCATAATGCCTTGCATATGGGTCGCTCTTAAGCACCGTTCTTCCGTCTGCCGATGTTATGGCATATTTATAAATATCAAAATTTTTAATTCCGTTAACCTTACCCTCAAATACCCCTTTACCAATCGCTGTTAATGGTGTGGCAGAGGTGTTCCAAGAATTAAAGTCACCTACAACACTTACACTCCTTGCGGCAGGTGCCCACACTCTGAAAAGTGCGGAATTGCCCTTTAAAAAAGAACCGAAATAGTTATACAAATCTCCTTTGACAGAAGTATCAAGATTATTTAAATACTCATCCATTGCTTTTTCATTCCTTCAAAACCCGAAAAAGGTATTATTGTATTTTTATTATATCAAACTCATTTATAAATTTCAATAGTTTTTGTTATTTTTTAGAAACAAATACTCTACACCTTTTATTAAATTTGTACAGTTTGCACAAGTTCAACGATTAAAATATTACTAAGAAGCTAAATTGGCGTTTATTATAAGACGATTATTTGGTTTTCGGTAGGATTTTTCTGTAAGGAGAGGGATCAGTTGAAACGAGAATAGTTTCAGGACCGATAACCTCAATTTCCTTCCAGGGAATAATGATATCGTTTTCTCTTCCGAAAAGACCGAAAAATTTTAAATTGCCGAAAATAACAAGAGAGGTTAAACTTCCGCTTTCAGTATCAAGCTCTATATCGGAAACAAACCCGAGCACGCTGCCGTCAGAAACGCAAACTACCTGCTTGTTTTTCAGCTCATCTATCCTACAGGTCATCTGTTATGCACCTCAAAGTAATATATGCTATTATATCAGCAAATATAAAAGAAAAACCCCGCATTTTGCGGAGTTTTTAAAATTTTTTAAATATTATTATCCTCTAAAGCATTGTTTGTCTTCTCTTCGACATCAAGTCCCAAATCCTTTCGTTTTTCAACATCGGCATCCGGATGCTCTTTATAATAAGGATCAATAACATATTTTTTAATAGAGGGGAATGTAAAATACTGTATAAGAAGATATTTGAAGGCCGGCAGTGTAAGCATAGCCACCATAAGCTCCATCATTAGAACGAAATATGTGGGGAAAAATATGAATATAGCTACATATATACCGTAAACTAACAAAAGGCAAAGAGTGCAAAGAAGATTTTTTCCTATGCTTACAAAAACAAATTTAAAGCTGTTTGTATAAAGCTGCTTCACCGTAAAGCTAAAGGTAATCATAAGAGTCCAGATATAACAGTTCATCACAAAGAACACGAATATAAGTGCAATTGTAATTCCGAGACCTATTGTGCCTATTGCCCCTGAAGCTTTGAAATAAAAGAAAAGGCAAAATGCAAGCAAAGCCGTTATGAAAGTGTTAATCACTCCGACGCATAATGCTTGCTTAAAGTTTTTCTTAACGGTTTCGAAAAAATCGCTCAAGCCGAAGGAATGCTTATCTCTCGCAATGTTTCTTGTAACATTAGTAATTCCCGCTGCTGCCAGACCATTCGTAAAAATAGGAAGTGATATTAGAGTAAAAACAAAATTTATAGAAGTGAATCTCCAAAAATTTCTAAAGAACGTTTCAAAAAAAACTATATAAGCTTTCTTTTTCGGAGCGTTTTTTTCTATTCCCGGACCTTCCTTTTGGTAATTTAAAAAGCCTAAAAATCCTGCCATTTTTTACTCCTTATCCGATTTTATCTTTTTATATGTGAGCTTTTCGCTTATAGATATATTTTTATAGCCGACAGTATAGGATATTTGTGCAAACAACGGAACTATCAAAAGCGGGAGAAAAAGATAAAAATACTGTAAAGGCTTAAGAGCGCCGGCTACAGCTGCGGAACCGGCGGCTGCCGTATCGAATATATAGTAATGATAACTCATAAGCTTATAGCTTGAAATTTTAAAATTAGGATTGATCCCGATGCCGCACAGCAGGAGCCACAGCCATGAACAAAATGACGGTACACTTGCGATTAGACCGATCTTCAGTCCCTTCAATTTATCAGGGACAGTAGTGTTGATTTTAACACTGGCAAGATCCTTTGAGCCCTGATTCCAAAGCTGTGAATAAACAAAAGCCAAAAGAATTACAATGCTTATTGTCTGGCTTACTGCCGCAAAAACCTTGTCGCCTGTTCCCGAAAGCTGTGAACGCAAGGTTTGCTTTGAAAGAGTATAACCCTGCTTATTATACTCCTCGGCTTCTGTATCCTCGCCATCGGAATAATAATGCGTATATAGCTCTTCACTGTTATCAGAACCCTCTTTAACACCGGACACAACATAACCTATTGGCTTTGTGAAAGCAGCATTACACAAAAGACTTACAGACATTGTGATAAAAAAGCTCATAAGCACTGTAACAGCTATCTTTGCGAAAAGCATCGCTCCGCTTTTAATATTCTCCATTAAAACTACACTCCGAAAAACTGAATAATATACATTTTAACATTAAAGTATAAAAAAAGCAAGGAGTAATATTACCCCCTGCAAGAAATGAAAATATTATTTAGAAAAGCAGTGCAATAACGGTTGTTGCGATTCCGGCAAGTGCTGCTAATAATGCTAAAATAACAGCTGCTCTACGCAAAGCATATTGTTTTCTGAGAGACGACCTGCATCGCCTTTTTTCGGTAATATATCTCGAAGAAACCTCACCCGCAGCACTTTGAAGCTGCTTTAAATTTACTTTTGAATACTTCGGAGTAACATAGAACACAATTTTTTCAAACATTTCACTGCCGGTATCATTCACAACAATAACGGTTTTGTTAACACCCTTAACCACAACGAGTCGCCTCCTTGAATTGCAATTATATTTTGAACCGACCTGACATTTCTTATACAGGTTTACATAAAAAAGTTGATAACTCGGTGGAAATCGTTGATAACTACCCTGTTTAAAAGGAAAAAATTATCCACATCGACATTATTCGACAGTATTATGTTAATCTTTTACATAGCTGCCGCTCAAAAAAGCAATTGCTCTTTCCACGGAATCCTTGGAATTACCCCAATCGGTATTGCCCGAGGCCGCCTGCCTGTAATCATACATGGTGCAGTACCTTGATACATCCTCACACAGCGAGGCAATATAATTTGCGGTTATTAGAGTGAGATTTTTTTGAAGCTCAGCCTTATGCTTCATATTCCTTTGCTTATCAAGACCATCGATGAGTAGCTCGAAGTGAGGTAAACAAAACTGCGGTTGAGAATTTAAAAGTTCTCTGAAATCTTTTTCGTTTTCATACAGTCGATAAACTGTCTCTATCATTCTTGACATTCCCCATTCAATCTTGCTGCATATAAAACAGGATTTGGAAAGCTTTTCCGCCTTTTGTGCTTTTTTATCGCAGGAGTTGAACAGCTTTTTATCGAAAACATCAAGCTTAACGGAGTTTAAATGACTTTCAAGAATAAGTGCAAGCTGTAATCTTCCCCGTTTTGAAATTAAATTGGCAAAATGCTTTTCGCAAAATCCTTTAATGTTGGTTTCTTCTCTGACATCACTTTCCATCATTGCGTCGCCGAGAATATAAGAAGCAATATGCTCCTCAATTGTTTTATACATCCTGCAGATCGGACACCCTTCTTTAATCTCAAATACCTCCGAAACAGGTATTGTACATATATCGTCTCGCATAAAAACCTCCATAATCAAAAATTAAAGCTTTAACCGTATATTTTCACTTGATATTATAACATATAAATGTTACACTTTAACAGAGAAATTTTAAATATGATCAAAGTAGGTGGGTATAGTGAATGAAGCGTACCTTGAAAACAATAAGATAATCATAAAAAACGCAAAAAATTTCGATATTGCTCAAACCTTTGAGTGTGGACAGGCTTTCCGCTGGAACCCGAACGAAAAGGGTGTCTATTGCGGTATTGCCTCGGGCAATTATGCGGAAATTTATAATAACGGAAAGGATATTATCATAGAATCTGATTTTAATGAATCCTCTCTTGAGTTTTGGAGCAATTATTTTGACCTAAAAAGAGATTACGGTAAAATTATCGAAAAAATCAGTACCGATGAAATTTTGAAAAAAGCATCGAGCTTTGGAAGCGGCATAAGAATTCTATCTCAGGAGCCATGGGAAGCGCTCTGCTCTTTTATAATATCTCAAAACAACAATATTCCGAGAATAAAAGGAATTATTGAAAGACTTTGCACAAGCTTCGGGCAAAAATGTTATAATGGCTATGCGTTCCCTACCGCAGAGCTTTTAAGTAGCCTTACAACCGACGATTTGGCACCGTTACGATGCGGATTTAGAGCAAGATACATAATAGATGCGGCAAAAAAAGTCAGCTCCGGTGAAATTAACCTTGAAGCACTGAAAAAATGTGATGAAGAAACATCAAGAAGGGCTCTTATGAGTATAACGGGTGTTGGACCCAAGGTCGCTGATTGTACTATGCTGTTCGGTCTTGGCAAAATCAATTCATTTCCAAGGGATGTATGGATAAAAAGAGCGATGGACAGTCTTTTTCCAAGCGGTCTGCCGGATTGTGTCTCCGGCTTTGAAGGAATAGTACAGCAATACATATTCTTCTACAGCAGAAGCGGAAACTTAACTGAGGACTGATTTTTATGAAAAAGAGCAACGAAAAAACAAATGCAATAAGACTTCTCGCACAAAATAAAGCTGATTTTAAGGTATATTCCAATCTAAGCACTCAGGCTGTAAGCGGACCGGAAATCGCAGAGCTTTTAAACAAGAGCCCCGATAGAGTGTTTAAAACACTTGTTACTGTGGGAAAAAGCGGACAGCACTATGTTTTTATGGTGCCGGTAAACCTTGAGCTTGATTTAAAAAAAGCCGCATTGGCAGCTTGCGAAAAAAGTATTTCTATGATTAAATCAAAGGAGCTTTTACCGCTTACCGGCTATGTTCACGGTGGTTGCTCCCCTATCGGTATGAAAAAGCAATTCAAAACAATCGTTCATACAAGCGCAGCAAGCTTTCAAAAAATATTTTTCAGCGGCGGAAAAATCGGTATTCAAATAGAGGCCTCACTCGATGTGCTTAAAAGCATACTGCCTATTGAGCTTGCCGATATATGCGAATAGTGAATAAAGCTACAACGGTTAATATGTTAAACGCAGTCCGTATACAAAAGTAAACGGACTGCGTTTTTAATCATAAAAGCAAAGCTGTTAAAGCATTAGAAAGAGAGGAAGCTTCCGCTCTCGGTTGTAACATACCAATCTCCGTCAATCTTAACGACATAAAGAGTAGTTTCGGTTTCATCCTCATCCTCGCTGCCCTTTATCGTTGCCTCGATATCAACCTTATATCCCTTTGTAACAGACTTTTTCGGAATATCGTATCTATCCTTAAGATTTTCCTGAATATTTTTGAATTTCTTGGTTGTAATATCGTCCTTATCGGTTATTTTATATGAGTACTTATAGTTTTTGCCGTACTCTTCCTCAAGATATTCTGCCTGATCCTCAAAGCTGTCCTCGTATTCTTCCTTGATATCGTCAAGTGTAGTGTCATATTCATCCTCAAGATAATCCCAATATGCCTCGGGTGCAAGCTTTTCAAGCTTGTTTGCCTTACCTTCGACAAGTACATCAAAATAATTATCAATAGCCGATTTATAACCGCCGCCTATACTTGAAGCAAGAATAATTATTGCAATAAGAACAACAGCAACTGCACCGATAACAATACCGAGAAGCTTTTTATCAGACTTAACCTTATTAAAGGAAGCAGTTGCAGTTTCGCTGACATTGTTAACAAGCTTTGAAACATCGTTCTTAAGAACATCTACATTGATAATGGGAGCGGATTTTTCCGACTCGGGAACAACATTATTATATACAGGAGCAGAATTTTCATCTACCTGTGGTCCGACTTCATCTACAACGGGAGCCGCTGCTACAGGCGCTCCGGCAACAGGTGTACCGCAATTTGTGCAAGCATTAGCCTCGTCAGGCAGTTGTGTACCGCATTGTGTGCAAAATTTACTCATTTTTTATAACCTCCGAAAAATCTTATGATTTAGCAAACCCCATTAAAACGGATATTAGCTAAGATTGTTTTTATTATATAATTTGTTAATAATTTTGTCAAGTTTTATACACAAAAATATCAAAAATATTATTTAACCGAAAAAATTGAATATGACACCGTTCATATCCTGCTTTTTTATTGACAAAGCAATAAAAATTGTAGTAATATGTTAATCGAAAGGGTGATTTTTGTGAAATCAAAGAAAAAAAGAAAGCACAATAAAAAAATCATCGGTTTTTTTGCTTTTATTTTGATTATCTGCGTAATATGCAGCGCAGCTTATTACAAAGATGAAATTAAAAATTTTCTGTTTAATAACGGTTCTGATGAAAATATAATTCAAATATGCGATAATATCGGAACAGAATATGAGCTTGCTCAGCTTTCTTCAAGCGGAGATATTCTTAAGATAGATTTTATAAATCCGGCGCTTGATACCTGCGATCTTACAACCGTTATTTATTCAACATCAAAATCAAAGGTACTTTCACAAACAGATTTTAAAAACGGATATTTCGAAACCGGTCTTCTGAATAACGGATATTATCTTGCAAGGCTTGATAGCGGTATAATAGAGCTTTATGACCTAAGCGGCAAAAAAACATCGGAAATACATATTCCTTCAAAATACAGTATCGGTTTTTTATCGGTAAGCAAAAACGGTGAATATGTTTGCTTCGGAGACGGTAAAACTGCCCAAATACTCATTGCAGACAAAAATATGAACAGCATAAAGACCGTTTCCGATTTTACCGGATATGCCAAAATATGCTATACGGAGGGTTCATCCTTTTTTGTTCAGCTATATGAAAACAGCATAATGGAAATTGATGCTGAGGCCTTTAGTACAAAGCAATCAAAAGCAACGAAAAACACCCGTATTATAAATGAATACGGCAGCCTTTCATCAAACGAGGATGGACTTGATATTCTAAATACAGACGGCAAAAAAACGGGAGAGCTCACTATTAACAAGATAGATGAAATTCCGATTGCTATGTCGATGGAAAGAATACTTACCGCTGCCGGAAACGGCAACAGCGATATTCTTACGGCTTACAATAAGGAGGACGGTAAATATTTTTCACAAGAAGTAAGCGGTAGCATTTACTCCGCCGTTGATATGCAAAACGGATACATCGCACTCAGTACAGTAAGCTCAGAAAGCTATACGAAAATATATCTTATAGATGTCGCTTCACGCAAGCTCACTACCAATCAAAACCAATCGCAGGCTGCCACGGCGGTTTCTGAAAAAGAAAAAGTAACCGAAGCGGAAAAGAAAAACGCAACATATCTAATTACTGATGTTCCGATTATTTCACAGTATCCTGATTTTCCTACCGGATGTGAAAGTATCAGTGCCGTTATTGCTATGCAGTATTCGGGAGATAATATATCACCCGAAAGCTTTATTGACGATTATCTTGAAAAAAGCAGCAATTTTTATTCAGAGGACGGCATCAAATACGGCCCCGATCCATACGCTGCATTTATCGGCTCACCAAGAAGCAAAAGTGCCTACGGATGTATGGCTCCTGTTATTGAAAATGCAATGAATAAATATTATCAGGGCAGAAAAACCGTTAAAAATCTGACCGGTAGTAAGCTTGAAACGCTTTGCAACGAATATATAAACAAAAATGTTCCCTGCCTTATCTGGGCGAGTATCGATATGCTCGAGCCTAAATACACAAGAAGCTGGACTCTTTCGGATGGCTCGACCTATAGATGGCTCGCAAATGAACATTGTATGGTTCTGATAGGATATGATGATACTTATTATTATTTTTCCGACCCTTACAAGGGCGCATTAGTAAAATACGAAAAAACAGTGTCCGAAAAACGATTTGAGGCCTTTGGAAGACAAGCTCTTGCGATATTGAAATAATTTTAAGCGATTATAATACAGATATATAAAGAGGCGAAGAAAATGCCAAAGCGCAGCTTTCTTCGCCTCTTTGAGACTTTATTAAGAAATTTACTTTGTTTTTTCCAAAGCCTCTTTCGAAACATGATTTTTTATTGCTTCAAATGATTCGTCGCTGATGTCATGCTCGATTTTACAGGCATCTTCGGCAGCAATTTTCGGATTAACCCCGAGCTTTATTAAAAATTCTGTAAGTAGAGTATGACGCTCATAAATTTTCAAAGCAACATTTTTTCCGGCTTCAGTCAGAGTTATAAAGCCGTTTTTATCAATTTTTATAAATTCATCTGACCTTAAAATTCCCATTGCTCGACTTATGCTCGGTTTTGAAAAATTCATATATTCGGCAATATCAAGCGAACGCACGGCGCCCTGTTTTTGAGATAAAATATAAATAGTCTCGAGATACATTTCTCCCGATTCCTGCAAGCGATGCATAAAAACATCTTCCCTTTCAATTAACAGTACCTCGCTGCAAGCATAAGCTTTTGCTTAAGCTCAGCTATGTTGTATTATAACAAAACAAATTTATTTTTGCAACATTGATATTTCAATTATTAAAAATAGAAATTTTTTCAAAAAAGTATTGACAAATATAAAATCGTGATGTAATATAATATGCGGTTAGCAAGCGCTAACCATATATCGAGTCATAAAGTTAGCTGTTGCTAACACAATTGGAGGAAGGCAAAATGATGCCATTGGCTCTTGCAAAGCTCGGAGAAGAAGGCATAATAAAAAAAATCGGCGGCTCGCCGCAAATTAAAAAGCATCTCGAAAATTTAGGCTTTGTTGTAGGTGGAAGCGTTACCGTTGTTAACTCTTTGGGCGGCAATGTGATAGTAAATGTTAAAGAGACAAGGGTTGCCGTAAGCGAAGAAATGGCAAGAAAAATTATGATTTAACTTTTAAGGAGGAAAATATATGAAAACACTTAAGGAAGCAAAAATAGGCGATACACTCACCGTGGTAAAGCTCCACGGGGAGGGAGCTGTAAAGCGTCGAATTATGGATATGGGTATAACCAAAGGTGTTAACCTTCATATTCGCAAGGTTGCTCCCCTCGGAGACCCTATTGAAGTAACTGTAAGAGGTTATGAGCTTTCTATAAGAAAAGCAGATGCCGAGATGATAGAGGTTGAATAAAATCAGGAGCTTTGGCTCTTAATTTTATCGGTATCAGTTAGCCTCGGCTAATATCACTAATATGGCAGTAGCTATCACTGCCGTAAATTATGAAAGGAAAATTATTATGGATTTAAAGATTGCTCTTGCGGGCAACCCGAACTGCGGTAAAACAACCCTGTTCAATGCACTTACGGGATCAAATCAGTTTGTCGGTAACTGGCCCGGTGTTACTGTTGAAAAGAAGGAAGGAAAGCTTAAAAAGCACAACGGAGTCGTTATAACAGACCTTCCCGGTATCTATTCCCTCTCCCCTTATACACTTGAAGAGGTTGTGGCGAGAAACTACTTAATTAACGAAAGACCCGATGCGATACTTAACATTGTTGACGGCACAAATCTTGAGCGTAATCTTTACCTTACTACACAGCTGACCGAGCTTGGTATTCCTGTAGTAATTGCTATCAATATGATGGATATTGTCAAGAAAAACGGTGATAAAATAGATACCGAGGAGCTTTCCCGACAGCTCGGCTGTAGGGTTGTTGAAATTTCTGCCTTAAAGGGTACAGGCGTTATGGAAGCAGCCGAAGCGGCAATAGATGCGGCAAAAAATTCGAAGACTATTCCTTTACATACTTTTTCGGGCTCGGTTGAACACGCAATTGCCCATATTGAGGAAGCAGCTGTTCATAATATGCCTGAAGAGCAGCAGCGCTGGTATGCAATTAAAATATTTGAAAGAGACGACAAGATTTTTTCGAGCCTTAATATAGACAAGGCTACACTTGATCACATTGAAGCCGATATAAAGGCAGCTGAAAAAGAGCTTGACGATGATGCGGAATCAATAATCACAAACGAGCGTTATATTTACATTTCTACCGTTATTAAAGCCTGTTATAAGAAGAAAAACATCGGCAAGCTTTCAACATCGGATAAAATTGATAAGGTTGTCACTAACCGTTGGCTCGGTCTCCCCATTTTTGCTTTGATAATGTTCCTTGTTTATTACATATCAATGGTAACTGTCGGCACAGCCGCAACAGATTGGGTAAACGACGGTCTTTTCGGAGACGGCTGGCATCTTTTCGGTATCGGTTCCTCAGCAACTGCCGAGGCCGAGGATGAATATGGAGATACAGATGCCATAATCGCCGGTTTCCTTGATAAGGCCCAAGCAAACGGTGTTTCCACAAATGATATAATCTCCGCTATGGAAAGCGATGAAGCTGATACTAAAGCTATTGCGAATAATATTAAAGCTTTAAAGGAAAGTGTTAGCTTTAACGAATTCGAATACATACTTGAGGATGAAGAAACGCTTGAAACAACTGTTGAAAGTGCCGGCTTAGCAGACCTTGACGAAGCCCTTGAAGCTTATGAAAAATACGACGGTGGCGTTGATGCCTCAAGCTACGGCGTTTGGGTTCCGAGTATTCCCACACTTATAGGAAACGGACTTGAAGCGGTAAATACCGCCTCATGGCTTTCCGGTCTGATTAATGACGGTATAGTTGCCGGTGTGGGTGCTGTTCTCGGCTTTGTTCCTCAGATGCTTGTATTATTCTTATTGCTTGCATTTCTCGAGGCATGCGGCTATATGGCACGAATAGCCTTTGTGCTTGACCGTATTTTCCGCAAATTCGGACTTTCCGGCAAATCCTTTATTCCTATGCTTATAGGTACAGGCTGCGGAATTCCCGGAATTATGGCTTCAAGAACAATTGAAAACGAACGAGATCGCCGTATGACAATTATGACTACCACCTTTATACCTTGCGGTGCTAAGGTTCCGTTTATAGCAATGATTGCCGGTGCTATCTTCGGTGGATCTGCTTGGGTTGCTACCTCTGCCTACTTTATAGGTATGGCGGCAATAGTTGTTTCGGGTATAATGCTTAAGAAAACAAAAATGTTCTCCGGAGAGCCGGCTCCCTTCGTAATGGAGCTTCCGGCTTACCATTTGCCTACTGTAAGCAATGTTCTTCGCTCGATGTGGGAAAGAGGCTGGTCTTTTATTAAGAAAGCCGGTACAATAATTCTTCTTTCAACAATCGTTATTTGGTTTACAACATATTTCGGTTGGGTTGACGGTTCCTTCTGTATGCTTGAAGCAGAACAAATCGACTGCTCTATACTCGCTAAAATCGGAAGCGCCGTTTCTTGGATTTTCTCGCCTCTCGGCTGGGGCAATTGGAAAGCAGTTGTCGCTTCTGTTACAGGCCTTGTTGCAAAAGAAAACATTGTCGGAACTCTCGGTATACTCTACAGCGGCGCCGAAGGTACTGTATATCAAAGCATTGAGGCAGCATTTACGGGAATTACCGCTTATTCATTCCTCGTATTCAACCTGCTTTGTGCCCCCTGCTTTGCTGCGATCGGTGCGATTAAGCGTGAGATGAACAACGCAAAATGGACAGGGGTAGCTATCTTAAAGCATTCCAACGATTTTGATGCTAGCCGCAGTGATAGTACCAATCTTATTTAGGATAAGAGCAATA
>CAYLQF010000021.1:12880-16808 GCA_964385735.1 uncultured Ruminococcus sp.
TGCGATCGGTGCGATTAAGCGTGAGATGAACAATGCAAAATGGACTTGGTTTGCAATAGGATATCAATGCGGTTTTGCTTATCTTATTGCTCTTATGATAAATCAGTTTGGTAATATCTTTGCGGGTAGCATAAACATCGTTGGACTGATTTTTGCAATATTAGCATTGGTATTTATGGTTTATATGCTATTCCGTCCTTACAAAGAAGCAACACGCCTTACTAAAAATATTAAAGCATAAATAATCGAAAAGGAGTACTTTATATGTCGACTGTCATTTCTTCAATTGTTGCAACTGCTTTAATTTGCTCGGGCTTAGCAGCTATAGTTGCACTTATTATAATAAAGCTTATAAAGGATAAGAAGAAAGGTAAATCGACCTGTGGAGGAAACTGCGGACACTGCCCCATGGGCGGCTCCTGCCACAATAAATAATGAAAAGGAGGCGCTGTAAATATACAGTGTCTCCTTTTTTTAGTGTGATATAAGAAAGGACTGCTATATGGCAATTGTTGAATTTAAAGATGTTAGCAAGGTATATACAAGCGGCGACCATCAGCTCAGAGCCCTTGATAATGTTAACATAGAGCTTGATGAGGGAAAATTTGTTGTTATTTTAGGACCGAGCGGAGCGGGAAAAAGCACATTTCTTAATTTGCTCGGTGGACTTGACAGCCCGAGTGAGGGAAAAATAATTGTTGACGGAAAGGATATCTCCACTCTCTCCTGCGACGAGCTTGCAGATTACAGGGCAAAAAAGGTCGGTTTTGTTTTCCAATTTTACAATCTTGTTCCTACGCTGACTGTTCATGAAAATGTTGCCCTTGTAAAGGAGCTTACTCCGGATTATCTGTCAGCTACAAAAATGATAGAGGAAGTAGGGCTGTCGGATCACTTGAAAAATTTTCCATCCGAGCTTTCCGGTGGAGAACAGCAGCGTGTATCTATAGCAAGAGCTCTCGCCAAAAATCCTAAAATACTTCTTTGTGATGAGCCTACCGGTGCTCTTGATTCACAGACCGGCCTGCTTGTTCTGAAGCTACTTCTTAAAATGGCAAAAAATTACGGAAAAACAATAATAATAGTTACGCATAATCAAAATATAGCTAAAATAGCAGATGTTGTGATGTATATTAAAAACGGAAAGGTGATATCGATTTCAAATCAGGAAAATCCGGCCTGTGCGGATGATATCGACTGGTAAAGGCGGTAATGACTGATGTTATTTAAAAAGCTTTGGAGAACTATGGGGCTATATCGGGCGCAGTTCATTTCAATGATAATAATGATTGCTCTCGGCATAGGAATATTTGTCGGCTTTAATATGGAATGGGTTAGCATTGAAGAGAATACCTCCCGCTTCTTTTCAGATACCGGATTTGCCGATTACAGGATAACTTCAGAAAAGGGATTTACGGCAGAGGATGCAGAAAAAATCAGAAGCATTACCGAGGTTAAAAATGCAGCAAGATATATAGCGGTAAATGTCGATATCAAGGAGAGAAGCGGTGACGCACTTTCTTTAACGGTGACAGAGGATCCTGAGGTTTCGGGGGTTATGTTGATTTCCGGTGAAAAATATAATCCCGATGATGCAAACGGCGTATGGCTTTCGGACAAATACGCTAATGCAAACAATTTCAAATGCGGAGACAGTATAACATTCAAATATAAAAACACCGAGATAAGCGGAAGAATCAAAGGTCTTGTCAAATCATCGGAATATCTCGTTTGTGTTTCTGACTCAAGCCAGCTTATGCCCGACTTCAAAACCTTTGGATTTGCTTATATATCCCCTGTTCTTTATAAAAAATCAACCGGATTTGAATTTTATCCGCAAATTAACGCTCTGTCCGATATTTCAAAAAAAGATTTTTGCGAAAAAGTTGACAGTCTCCTTGAAAAAACCACCCTTGTTCTTTCGAAGGAGGAAGTCGGTTCATATTCTCTTGCAGAGGGCGAAGCGGAGGAAGGAAAAATAATGGGTTCAATACTTCCGGTCCTTTTTCTTCTCATTGCGGTGCTTACGATGATAACCACAATGCACCGTCTGACAACTAAAGAAAAAACTCAGATAGGAACACTTAAAGCACTCGGCTTTAAGGACGGAAGGATACTTTTGCATTATACTTCGTATGCTCTTATGATAGGCATTATAGGCTCGCTTATCGGTGTTGCTCTCGGATATGCGGTGGCGTATTTTATTATGAATCCAAACGGTATGATGGGTACTTATTTTGATATGAAGGAATGGAGACTTTACCTTCCCTCTTTCTGTATTCTTTCGGTATTGATTATAATAGCACTTTTAACGCTTATCGGATTTCTATCTGTAAAGAAAATGCTTAAAGGTACTGCCGCAGATGCTCTCAGACCTTATTCGCCGAAAAAAATGAGGCCGCTTAAGATAGAAAAAACAAAAATCTTTCATAAGCTGTCTTTTGGAGCAAGGTGGAATTTAAGAGATATAGTGCGTCACAAATCGAGAACTGCGATGAGCCTTGTAGGAATAGTCGGGTGTATGATACTTATCGTAGGCTCGCTCGGTATGAGAGATACTATGAACGAATTTCTCGATATGTATTATGATGGAGCCCTCATATACTCCTCAAGAATTTATCTCACGGAGGATGTAGACACAGAAAAGATAAATGAATTGAGCGATAAATACAATGGTGACCTCAGCGCTTCCCTCGGTGTCAAGCTGGAGGATAAGACCGTTTCGCTCGACATTTATTCTCTTAAGCATAATTATGTGCGCTTTCCGAGCATAGATTCGGGGTATAAGAATATTGAAAATAACGGTGCGTATATTTGTATGCGACTTGCAGATGAATTTAACTTAAAATTAGGTGACTCGCTGATTTTAAGTCCTTACGGAACAAGTGAAAAATTCAAGCTGGAGGTTGCAGGAATAATAAGAAGCACTTCTGAATGCATTGTTATATCCGAAGAATACGCAAGCTCGAAAAAAATATCGTACATATATGATTCGATATATACTAAGACTGAAAAATCCGAGATATCTGCGGATAATGCAATAAAAACAGTTCAGTCCAAAAAAGCGATTACGGATTCCTTTGATACCTTCACTGAGCTAATGGATTCAATGATACTTGTACTTGTTATAGGGGCATTCGTGCTCGGAGTTGTTGTTCTATATAATTTAGGCGTTATGAGCTACACCGAAAGATACCGTGAAATGGCAACTCTTAAGGTTGTAGGCTTTAAGGACGGAAAAATCGGAAATCTGCTGATAGAACAAAATATATGGTTATCGGTCGTGGGCATAATTTTAGGTATGCCTATGGGATTGCTCACACTTGACCTCCTTATTAAAAAATTAGCTCCCGAATACGAAATGAGAATGTATGTCGGTCCGATTACTGTTATATGCAGCATACTTTTGACTATCGGTGTATCGCTCCTTGTTAGCTTAGCAGTTTCAAAGAAAAACAAAAAAATAAATATGGTTGAAGCTCTTAAAGGCGCAGAATAGCAGTTATAAAACGCAAAATAAAATTAAGGAGTGAATATTATGCTCAAAATAATTCTAAAAATCGATGGTATGGCGTGCAGTATGTGCGAAGCACATATAAATGATGCTTTCAGAAGAAAAATTGCTCCCGTAAAGGTTTTTTCTTCTCATTCTAAGGGTGAAACGGTTATTATATCAAAAAACAATATTAGTGACAGTGAGCTTAACACCTGCCTTGCGGGTACGGGTTATAATATCCTTTCAGTCAGCAGAGAGCCCTATGAAAAAAAGAGCTTTCGCTTATTTAAAAAGAAGCAGTAACGAGATATACCTAAGGCTTCACATATTTTCGACTCTAAGGATGAGCTCAAAGAAATCGACTTGCTACAGCAAGTCGATTCAGACTGTCGACAAAGCAGATTTTCTAAACGAGAGAAAGTCTGCTTTTTT
>CAYLQF010000022.1:0-15991 GCA_964385735.1 uncultured Ruminococcus sp.
ATCTCTTTTTACAAAAAAAACAAAGCCCCTTTCGGGACTTTGTCGACAGTCTGATTTAAGCCTGAAAATCAGGCTTAAATATGTCAATAGTTGTATTTTTTTCTTTTAATCGCAAGAAATACTGCCGAAAAAACAACAGCCATAAGCTCTGCGGCTACTATAGATATCCAAATGCCATCGATTTTAAAAATAAGCGGTAGTATAATGACTGCTGCTGTTTGAAAAAACAAGGTCCTCAAAAACGAAATTAGTGCCGAGGTCAATCCATCGTTTAATGCAGTGAAAAAGCCCGAAGCATAAATTGCATAACCCATAAAAATAAAGGACAGAGAGAAAATTCTGAATCCGTTTACTGTTATTTCCGTAAGTTCAGCATCATAACCGACAAATAATTTCGCCAACATAGAAGCCGACATTTCCGCAAAGGTAAGCATAGCAACACCGAAAATGCCGATAATTATCAAGCTCTTTTTAAGTAAGCCCTTAAGCTCACCGTAATTTTTAGCGCCGTTATGATAGGCAACAAGCGGAGCGGTGCCTATTGAGTATCCTAAAAAAGCAGCTGAAAAAATCATACTTACATACATCATCACACCGTATGCAGCAACGCCGTTTTCTTCGGCAAATTTCAACAGCTGTATATTATAAAGCATACCGACTAAGCTCATTGAAATATTACTCATAAATTCCGATGAACCGTTAGAGGAGGCTTTAAGCAGTATTCTGCCCTCCACTTTACATCTACCGAGCTTGAGAATACTGGTGCTTTTTCGTGCGAAATAAAAAAGCGGAACAGCTCCGCCTACAACCTGACTTAAAGCGGTTGCAACGGCAGCACCGGCAAGCTTATACTCCTGTGGAAGCAAAATAACAAGAATTGCATCAAAAACAATATTTATAACACCCGACATAACGGTAACTATCAATCCCATTTTCGGCTTTTCTGCGGTTACGAAAAAGGACTGAAAAAGATAAAGCAGCACATTAAAAGGAAGTGCAGCTAAAATTATACGAGCGTATAACACAGCGTTGGTTAGCATTTCTCCCTCTGCGCCGAGCATTACCGCTATCGGCTTAATAAAGGCTATTCCAAGTATGGCAAAAAAAACACCGAAGGCAGCGGTTACATAAACAAAAAGCGAAAAATATCTGTTGGCTTTTTCCTTATCCCCTTCTCCGAAGGTTTTTGCTACTATTGCCGAACCGCCGGTGCCGAACATAAGACCTACCGTAGATAGAATCATAAGAAAAGGCATTATTAAATTTATAGCCGCAAAGGGAGTTTTTCCTGCAAAATTCGAGACAAAAAAGCCGTCCACCACGCTGTAAATCGAAGCAAAGGTCATCATACCTATAGAAGGCAATGTAAACCTAAGCAATCTGCTGTAAGTAAAATGATCCGATAAACTGATTTTTTCTTTCATTACTCTCTCCGTTAAATTTTACTGATTTGACTGCGAAGGCTATTGTTATATCTTTCCATAAGCATAAGGTACAGCTTTATTTCTTCGTCAGACCAATCTTTAAAGGCATTACATTCGGCCTTGTATAATTTTCCGATTGTTAAATCGGTATAAGAAATCCCTTTTTCTGTAAGACGAACCGTTTTGGTTCGTCCTGAATTTTGTTCAAGATAAATGATATTATCCTTCTCAAGCCTTCTTAAGGCCGAATTCAGCGTTTGCTTACTGATTCCGGTTGCTTTTCGAATATAGCTTAAAAGACAGCCTCCGCCTTGTTCATACATAAGATAAAGCACATACATAACGCTGTCGGACATACCGAGCTTTACGGCAGCCTGATGATACAAAGAATCCATATCAAAGGATAAACAATTCACCTTATATACCATATCCTCTTGCTTCATCACAGCAGCACCTTCTACAAACCGATTTCGAGGATATATTATAGTACGATTTCGTACTAAAGTCAATCATTATTTTGGGTCTTGAAAACCTATATCCATATATGTTAAAATATTTGTTTGAAAGAAGGGTTTTGATATTATGAAAATTGCTATTATAACCGGTGCTTCATCAGGGCTTGGCAGAGAGTATGCAAAAAAAGTAAACGAAATGCGAAATGACATTGATGAATTATGGCTTATTGCAAGGCGTCGTGAAGGACTTGAAAATACAGCTGTTAACCTTAATAAAAAAGTAATGATCTTACCGTTTGATATTACCTCCGAAAGCTTTTTTGATGAATTCGGTAAGCTACTTAAAACAGAAAGCCCAGAAATAAAGCTGCTTATAAACAATGCGGGATTTGGTAAATTAGGTGCATTTGAAAATTCAGATATAACAGCCGATGCAAAAATGGTACGCCTTAATTGCGAGGCTCTGACTGTTATAACAGCCGCTTGCCTGCCTTATATGAAGGTAGGCTCCGAAATTATAAATACCTGCTCTATCGCAGCGTTTGCGCCGAATACAAATATGGCGGTTTATTCATCAACAAAGGCTTATGTTATGAGCTTTTCCAAAGCCCTGCGAGCCGAGCTTAAAAAAAGAAAAATAAATGTTCTTGCCGTTTGTCCCGGTCCTATGGACACTGAATTTCTACCTGTTGCCGGCATTGAGCCGGGTGCCAGTCGTACCTTTGACACTCTGCCGAGAGTAAAACCGGATATTATGGCTTACAAATCGCTTATTGCTTCTTCAAAAAAGCGAGGCGTTTACACGAACCGCTTTCTTTATAAATTCTACCGTATTCTCGCAAAAATATTGCCTCACGGCTTTGTTATAAAAATTTGCGGTGCCTGAAAAGCTTTCATTTTTTACCGCATCCATTGACAAAAAGCCTACAATAAACAAGGACTGCAAGAAAGTATATTTCCTACAGTCATTAAAAATATGTTACTATTTTCCGATTATCGCATTACCGCCGTCAACTGTGTCGGCAGTAATTGTGATTTTTTTAATTTCGGGGTCAGACGGAGCCTCGAACATCAAGCCTTGCAAAACGCCCTCAATTACAGAGCGCAAGCCTCTCGCCCCTGTCTTATTTGCGATTGTTCTATCGGCAATCCTTTCGAGAGCAGCGTTTTCAAAGAAAAGCTCTATACCATCCATTGCAAAGAGAGCCTTATACTGTTTAATAAGTGAATTTTTAGGCTCTGTCATTATTCTTACAAGAGTAGGCTTATCCATACCCGTAAGTGCGGTTATAACCGGCAATCGCCCTACGAGCTCCGGTATCATACCGAACTTAACAAGGTCCTGATGAGTGGCAGCCTTGGCAAAATCGAATGCTTCTAAGCTTTTAGGGGATTTTATTTCCGCACCGAAGCCCAAGCTGCTTCCGCCGAGACGGCGCTCAATAACCTTATCAATGCCGTCAAAAGCGCCCGCACATATAAAGAGTATATTAGTTGTATCAATCTGAATAAACTCCTGCTGAGGATGCTTTCTGCCACCCTGCGGCGGAACATTTGAAACAGTACCCTCAAGAATCTTAAGGAGTGCCTGCTGAACACCCTCACCGCTTACATCTCTTGTTATAGAAGCATTTTCCGACTTTCTGGCTATTTTATCGATTTCATCGACATAAATGATACCGTGCTCCGCACGCTCGATATCATAATCTGCCGCTTGAATCAATCTTAAAAGAATATTCTCAACATCCTCACCGACATATCCAGCTTCCGTTAGAGTTGTAGCGTCGGTTATAGCAATGGGAACATCGAGAATTCTTGCAAGAGTTTGAGCAAGCAAGGTTTTTCCGACACCGGTGGGTCCGAGCATAAGCACATTACTTTTGCCGAGTTCGACATCACCGTCAACATTTTTGTAAATTCGCTTATAGTGATTATAAACCGCAACCGAAAGAGTTTTTTTGGCGTCCTCCTGCCCTATTACATATTCGTCAAGCTTTGATTTGATTTCTACGGGTGTAGGCAAATCAAAATCGTTCGATTTATGCTTTCTACCCTTTTGCTCAGGCTCATCGCCGAATAAAAGAGAGTTGCAAAACTTAACACAGCCATCACAAATATATACTCCCGGTCCCTCAGCAAGACCTGCAACCTCATCCTGCGTTTTGCCGCAGAAGGAGCAACGAATCGTTTCCTCTATATCCTTAGGCATTACTTACCTCTTATCTTTTTGTTATTACCTTATCGATAAGGCCGTAATCAGCGGCTTCCTTGGCAGACATAAAATTATCACGGTCGGTATCACGCTCTATTTCCTCAAGCGGACGGCCGGTTGCCTCTGCAAGAATAGAGTTAATATTACTGCGAATTTGTTTTATGTGATTTGCATGAATAAGGATATCCGTAGCCTGCCCCTCAGCCGAGCCTAACGGCTGATGTATCATAATTTCACTGTTGGGAAGCGCATATCTTTTGCCCTTAGCTCCGGCAGCTAAAAGGAATGCACCCATGCTTGCAGCCATACCGATGCATATTGTGCTTACATCACATTTGATATACTGCATAGTATCATAAATAGCCATACCCGCAGAAACCGAGCCGCCGGGGCTATTGATATAAAAGTTTATGTCCTTATCCGGATCCTGCCCCTCAAGAAACAGCAGCTGAGCCACAATTATACTTGCTGATGCATTATCGACCTGATCGTTAAGCATTATAATACGATCGTTTAACAGTCTTGAAAAAATATCGTACGAACGCTCACCTCTGCTGGTCTGTTCAACAACATAAGGTACTAAATTCATATCCATAACGATTACCTCCTATATCAAATTATTAACGAAGAATAAAAATAATAAACAAATTTACCGATTATTTTCCTTCTGCTTCGTCGGCAGCTTTTTTAGCTGTGGTTTTCTTTGCTGTTGATTTTTCTTCTGTCTTTTCAGCTACAGCCTCGGTTATCTCGGCAGATGCTTTAACAAGATCGACAGCCTTTCCTACCTCAATATCCTTTTCTATCTCGAACTGCGGTACGAGTGCCTTTACCTTGTCTATTTCAACACCGTAGCCTTCGGCAAGCTTTTTATACTCTGCTTCAATAGCCTCAGCATCGGCCTTAATATTTTCAAGGGAAGCAATCTTTTCAAGAGCAAGGCGATATTTAACCTGCATTTCAGCCTGAGGACGGAAGGTCTTCTTAAATTCATCCATATTGCTGTTAGTATACTTTAAGTAAAGCTCAAGGCTCATACCCTGACTCTGAAGTCTGTATGCAAACTCTTCAACACTTTGATTAAGCCGATTTTCAAACATAGCCTCGGGTATTTCGCCCTTAATACCGTCAACAATCTGCTGTACAAGCTGATTTTCAACTGCTTCATCTGCAGCCTTATTCTTACGCTCAAGGGCTTTTTTCTTAATATCGGCTTTAAGCTCCTTTAGAGTATCAAATTCGCTGACATCCTTTGCAAAATCATCGTTGATTTCCGGAAGCTCACGAACCTTGATTTCTTGAAGTGCAATTTTAAATACTGCTTCTTTTCCGGCAAGCTCCTTTGCACCGTAATCCTCAGGGAAGGTAACGGTTATATCAAAGCTATCATTGATATTCTTTCCGACAATCTGGTCCTCAAAGCCGGGGATAAAGGTATTTGATCCAAGCTCTAAGGTCTGACCCTCTGCCTTGCCGCCTTCAAAGGCTTTACCGTCAACAAAGCCTTCATAATCGATAATAACACTATCACCTTTTTTTGCAGCTCTGTCCTCAACGGAAATCATTCTTGCGTTTCTGTCTGCCATAGCCGAAAGTTCAGCATTAACCTCTGCCGCATCTACCTTTACCGGCATTTTTTCAGCCTTAAGTCCCTTATAATCACCGATTTCAATCTCGGGATATGTTGTAACAGAAACCTTGAAATCAACGCCATCCTCTTTGTTTATGGAAACAAGCTCAAAATCCATTTTATCCTCAATGGTATTAAGACCCGATTCTTTTATTGCTTCATCAACAGCATCACTGTATATAAGATTTAAAGCATCCTCATAAAACACTTCAACACCGTAATATGACTCTATCATTTGAAGCGGTGCCTTGCCCTTACGAAATCCGGGAACATTTATTTTCTTTCCGTTTCTCCTGTAGGCTTCCTTTATTGCCTCACGAAATTTCTCGCCGTCAATAACGATTTCAAGCTGATACCTGTTTGTTTCAAGTTTTTTAGTGTCTTTTAAACTCATTTTTCATACCTCCGCACAAATTGCAATCATTATAACACAAATGAAATACAATTGCTACTAAAATTTGTAATTTTATTTAAATTATTTGTTTTTAATTATTTCCGAAACGCAAACCGGTGTAAAATCAACACAGTCACAGGATACAATATGTGTTCTTATTCCACCGTAGGAGGAAAGTGATTTATTAAATCCGCTACCGTGTATATGTCCGTAAAACACATCGGTAACACCGTATGACTTAAGTACAGAATATATTTCCTCACACAAAAAATCACCATAAGCGAAAGGATAGTGAAGAAAAACAACCGGCTTGCCGCCAAGCCTTTTTCCTGCCTCAAGAGAAAGCCTAAGTCTACCGCATTCACGGCTTATGACCTTGGCATCCTTTTCAGCCGTACCGTCATAAAGCCATCCTCTTGTTCCGCAAAGCGATATTCCATCAATCAAAAACGCATTATTAAAAAGAAGCTTTACCGAGTTAAAAGAATTTTCATCAAAAAACTCCTTTATCTTAGTAACGGTGCTCCACCAAAAGTCATGATTCCCCTTGGCGATAATTTTATTGCCGTTTAACGAATTTATAAATTCAAAATCCGGAGCTGATTGCTTTAGCTTTAATGCCCACGAAATATCACCTGGTATAATAACCGTATCCTCATCTGAAACAACCCTGTTCCAATTGGCTTTTATTCTGTCAGTGTAATTGTCCCAGCCCTTAAAAATGTTCATAGGCTTGTCCGCACCAAAAGACAGATGAAGATCCGAAATGGAATAAATTGCCAAAAAGTTTTCAGCTCCCTTCGAATAAAATGACTTGACCTTGTAAATAATAACGCTGGCATAAGATTTATGCCGGAAAGGATGATAAAAATGTCAGATTGCAAAACAGAAAACTGCATAACCTGCAGTGTTAAAAATTGTGTTCACCACACAAGAGAAAATACCTGTGCCGCAGGTTGCATAAACATCGGAAACAGTACTGCCTGCTGTTGCAGTGAAACCTGCTGTGACACCTTTAAAGCAAGAGACTAATTTTTTTATCAAGCTTAAAATTATCCGGCTTAATAAAGCTTTAAGCCGGATAATTCCCATGTGCTTATAAATTCAAATAATTTTTAACTGCTTCATACATATCTTCAGTACCGCAAACATCATAAAAACGGGGCTGAGCGCCGAAAAGTGATTTAATCGGATTCGGAATATCCGTATCCGTAAGCTTTGAAAGTAGTCTAATATTTTCAAATTCGTCCTCGGCAGGAAGGCTACCTATACCCTTTAATACATTTCCCGCAAATTTATAAGGTGAGGCCGTCGAAGCTATAACAACAGGAGCTTCATCTCCTGTTTCACTACGATATTTATTATACACATTAACGGCAACAGCAGTATGAGTATCGCAAAGATAACCGTATTTTTTTAATGTCTCCCCGATTGTTTTTAAGGTTTCGCCGTCATCACAGCAACCGCCGAAGAAAATCGATTGGATTTTTTCTTTTACCGCCTCTGAAACCTCAAAGCAGCCTTTTTCTGCAAGGTCAGACTGAAGCGAGGAAACATATTCGCTGTTGTTTCCGCAGACCTCGAAGAGCATACGCTCAAGGTTACTTGAAATCAATATATCCATAGACGGTGAAACGGTTGTGTGAAAATTTCTGTTACGATTGTAAACACCTGTGTTGATAAAATCGGTGAGAACATTGTTTTCATTTGAAGCACATATAAGCTTAGCTATTGGAACACCCATTTTTTTTGCATAGTATGCGGCAAGAATATTACCGAAATTACCTGTGGGAACCGCAACATTAAATCCGTTATTAAGCTTTTCGTTTTTTGCTCTAAGCTCGCAATAAGCAGAAATATAATATACTATTTGCGGAACAAGGCGCCCCCAATTTATAGAGTTTGCCGACGAAAATTCCATTCCGTTTTCATTCAAGACCTCTTTAAATGAATTATCGGTAAATATTCTTTTCACGCCGGTTTGTGCATCGTCAAAATTACCTTTAATAGAACAAACATGAACATTGTTACCCTTTTGTGAATCCATTTGCAGCTTTTGCATCTTACTTACACCGCTGACAGGATAAAATACTATTATTTCGGTGTTTTCAACATCCTTAAAGCCCTCAAGAGCAGCCTTTCCCGTATCACCAGAGGTTGCAACCAAAATAACGGTTTTTTTGTTGCCGCCCTCTTTCTTAGTGGCAGTTGTAAGTAAAAATGGAAGTATTTGGAGTGCAAGGTCCTTAAAAGCACAGGTGGGACCGTGCCACAGCTCAAGAATATGCTTACCGTTTTCAAGAGTATGCAACGGTGCGGGTATATCCTTATCAAAGCTTCCGACATATGCACCGTTTACACATCTGTCAAGCTCATCATCGGTAAAGTCGGTAAGAAAATATTTAAGTATATATTTTGCTCTGCCGACATAATCAAGGTCAGAAAGGTAATCAAAATCCTGAGCCGTAAGCTCGGGGATATTTTCGGGAACAAAAAGTCCGCCGTCCTTTGATATTCCGTGTGCTATTGCATACGATGAGCTTACCTTAAGAGAAGAAGCTCTGGTGCTTATATAATTCATTTAACATTCCCCTGTTTCGTTTTTTCGAGCAAAAAAGCTTGCTGCGTTTTCATAAAATATTTTATCAAGTAGAGCTTGAGAAAATCCTTTGTTTAGCATATATGTCATAAGCAACGGTATTTTGGATATATCTGACATTTCGCTTGGCATATCGCATCCGTCAAAATCCGTACCTATTGCTATATACTCTTCAAGACCCAAATCAAGAAGATGCATAATATTTTTATAAAAGCCTTCGTATATATTTCCGCCTAAAAACTCCTTGTAAAGGCATACACCCACTATTCCGCCTTTTTGTGCAAGAAGCCTTAGCTGTTCATCATCAAGGTTTCTTTTATGTGGATGTACCGTCTCACAGCAAGAATGGCTTGCCATAGGAAAATCGGCAATTTCGAGACATTCAAAAAAGCTTTTTTTGTTAAGATGAGAAAGATCACATATCATAGAAAGTCGGTTAAGCTCAGCTATAACCGCCTTGCCGAAACGCTTAAGTCCGCCCTGCGCAGAAGCACCCGAAGCAATATTGTTTTCTCCGTTCCAAGTAAGTGTAAGTGCGCAAACACCGTCACCTTCAAGTGCTTCAATACGGCTTATATCATTTTCAAGCAGCGTACCGCCCTCAACCGTTAAAAAAGAAGTTAAATTCGGCGGCGCATTTTCAACAGAGGACTTATATTTTTTCAACGCAGTACAATAAAACCCAAACGGATCCTTCAAACCGTCGTTTATCCAAATCGCAAAGCATTGACGCCATTCCTCAAAGCACTGAGCCTTTTCAAAGCTTACTGAAAGACGGTTTCTTTCAAGGGCTTCCTCGCTGCTTAACAGAGCTGTAACGGTATCACAGTGAAGATCGAAGAAACGCATACAAATCACCTAAAAGCATTTTTATAATAGTTCACTTCCGCCTTGTATTTTCCGAATTCATCCCTGTGTATTATTACATCAGCCACATCAATTCTTATATTAAGATTAGTGTGCAGCTTGAGCGCAAAAGCCTCAGCGGCGTTGCGTGTTCTTAGCTTTTTACCTGCATCCACGGCCTCAAGACCGGTTACCATTGCGCCCTCACTTCGTGTTTTTACCTCAACGAAAATAAGATTTTCACCATCGTCTGCAACTATGTCAAGCTCGCCGTATCTTGTTCTCCAGTTGCGTTTTACAATAACACAACCGTTTTTCTTTAAAAATTTTGCAACCTCTGCTTCACCTATGCGGCCTATCTTAGCAGCCCATTCTTTATCACAATACATTTTTCAAAAACGACTTTCGATGTATATCGCAAACACCGTAATTCCTTATAGCCGCATAATGCTCCTTGGTTCCGTAGCCCTTATGCTTACTGAAATTATATTGCGGATAAAGCCTGTCATATTCAACGAGCAATCTATCCCTTGTAACCTTGGCAAGTATTGAAGCTGCCGCTATAGAACAGGATTTCGAATCACCCTTAATCACAGCTTCGCATGGAATTTTGAGACTTTTGGGCACACGGTTGCCGTCAATAAGAGCAAAATCCGCTTTTTTTGCAAGTCCCTCAATTGCTCTGTTCATAGCCAAAAAGGTTGCATTAAGTATATTTAAGCTTTCAATTTCATCAACAGTACCGAAGGCAATACTGTATGACAGCGCCTTTTGCTTTATTACCTCAAATAGCTCTTCTCTTTTTTTCTCGGAGAGCTTTTTTGAATCATCAAGACCGTCTATAACACAGCCGATGGGCAAAATTACCGCTGCTGCGCAAACAGGACCCGCAAGCGGGCCTCTGCCCGCCTCATCAACTCCGCATATTAAGGAATATCCCCTTTTTTCATACTCTTTTTCAATTGAAAAATCAGGCATTTATTACTCTCTCCAAGGTTATTTTTCCAAGCTTTAAATTTCTGAATTCCTCAAGAAGCATAACGGCGGCTCGCTCGGTATCAGCTTCTCCGCCCCTTATAATCATACCTCTTTTTTTTGCCAAAAGACATAAAGCGTCATACGGCTCAGAGGGAAAGTCTGAAACATTATATCTTTCGGCAAGTCTGCCGGGATATTCCTTCACAAGAAGCTCAAGTAAACGCATACCCAAAAGCTCGGTATCAAGTATTCTGTCTGCAACAGCGCCGGTAAAAGCAAGATGCTCACCGACAATATCGTCTTCAAATTTCGGCCATAAAACCCCAGGCGTATCAAGCAGCTCAAGCTGCTTATCAATAGCAAACCATTGATTGCCTCTGGTCACTCCAGGTCTGTTTTCAACCTTTGCAGCTCGGTTCCCCGATATTTTATTTATAAAGGAAGACTTACCGACATTCGGTATCCCGACTGCCATAATTCTCAGCGGCTTGCCTATCATTCCCTTATTCCTGTATTCTTCAAGCTTGCCGGAAAGCAGTTCCTTAACCTTTTCCTTGAACAACGCTGTTCCCTTTCCGCTTTTACAGTCTACCGCTATGGCTATTATATTATTTCTTTTATAGAAATTTATCCATTCCGCTGTAGCCTTAGCATCTGCCATATCGCACTTATTAAGAAGTATCATATGCGGCTTATCACCGATTAGCTCCTTCAAATCGGGGTTCCTGCTGCTCACAGGAGTCCTTGCATCCACAATTTCTGCAACCGCATCTATAATTTTAAGCTGATCTGCAATAGTGCGCTTAGTTTTTGCCATGTGTCCCGGAAACCATTGTATATTTTGAATATTATCCGTCATTTCACCTTACCCGCCTTATTTATCGGGAAAATACGGCATATTGCTTTTCCGAGAATATAACGCTTATTTACCTGACCTGTTGAGTTCTCGCCTATTTCACTTGAGCGACTGTCTAAAGAATTATTACGGTTATCTCCGAGAAGAAATACATGGTCCTTTTCAACAGTTATCGGAAACTGAATGTCATAGCTCAGATTTGTAGGAGTTTTAACATAGGTCTCTTCAAGCTGCTTACCATCCACATATACAACACCTGTAACAAAATCTATATCAACCGTCTGCCCTTCCACGGCAATCACTCTTTTGATTATAGGCTGATACTCCCTTTCAAGCGCATTGTATTCGTTTTTATAATTACGGGAAACTACAACAATATCGCCCTGCTTGGGCTCATAAAAGAGATTAGATATTAAGATTTTTTCGTTTTCGTAAAGGGTATTTTCCATTGATTCGCCATCTATTGTTGCAATTTTAAAAAACAGCGTAAATAGCAAAACAACTATAACTATAGCTCTTAAAAAGACATCAAACCAATCAAAAATTTCTTTTGTCCTTTTACGGCTACTGTCATTTTTTACATCGGTGTCATCATCATCATATGCATATTCTGCAAAAGGAGCATTTGTGCCGTTTTCATCCTCAACTCCTGCCTCGGCTTGAAGATTACTGCTATTACCTGTCAGACAGCTGTTATTCCCTTCAAAATAGAAATTATCGTATTTATCCGTAAAATCACCTCTTTTGTGATATCAAGTCAAAAAGGGAGACAAGTTTTATTAAACCCGTCCCCCTTACATAAAATATAACAATTATATTTATTAGCCGATGCGCTCCTTAACCTTTGCAGCCTTACCGACTCTGTCACGCAGATAATAAAGCTTTGCTCTGCGGACCTTACCGTTTCTGACGGTTTCAACCTTCGCAACTATCGGAGAATGAACGGGGAATACTCGTTCAACGCCAACACCGTATGAAACACGACGAACAGTAAATGTTTCCGAAATACCGCTGTTGTTCTTTGCGATTACGGTACCCTCGAAAATCTGTATTCTTTCTTTTTCGCCCTCTTTAATCCTTACATGCACCTTTACGGTACTGCCTATAACTATTTGGGGCTTATCTTCCTTAAGCATATCTGCTGTTAATTCTTTTATAGCATCCATTATTAAATATCCTCCTGTATTGTTCAGATGTTCGTAAGATAAAATTCACAGAGGAACACCCGTTTTAATGTCAAACCAAGGCATCAAACCCACCTTGAGGTTAGGTGAAACCGATTTGCCGATTCAGCGTTTGCCAATCTTGATACAAATCAATTACTTTACCATGCTTGCAACCTCAGCTGCAAAATCATCATTACGCTTCTCAATTCCCTCGCCCTTTTCATAGCGAACAAACTGAGCTATCTTAACGCTTGCGCCAAGCTCCTTAGCAGTCCTTTCAACATACTTACCTACAGTAAGCTCACCGTCCATAACAAACTGCTGATCGACAAGGCAATTTTCCTTAAAGTATTTGCCTATCTTACCCTCGACGATTTTGCCGAGAACCGCATCAGGCTTATTTGCCATTTTCGGGTCTTCCTTCATCTGAGCAATAAGAATTTCTTTTTCCTTATCGATAACCTCTGCCGGAACGGAAGCTTCATCAAGATAGCCGGGGTTCATTGCGGCAATCTGCATTGCAACATTTTTACCCATAGCTATAAAGTCGGCATTGTCGGCTTCAACATCACCGTCGAACTTGACCATAACACCTATCTTGCCGCCTGCATGAACATAGGTAACTATCTTTCCCTCAAAGCGAACAAAACGACGGATTTTAATATTTTCACGAACCTTAAGGAAAAGCTCCTGAACCATCTCTTCAACAGTGCTGTCACCCTCAGAGCACTTTAAAAGTGCATCCATATCGGCAGGATTTTCCTTAGCAATTATCTTTGCAACCTTAAGAGCTAGAGCTTTAAACTCTTCACCGCCGGCAACAAAGTCAGTTTCGGCATTAAGCTCAACAACAACGCCTACGCCGTTTTCGGAGATTGCACAAACAGTACCCTCTGCCGCAACTCTGCTTGCTTTCTTTGCCTGTGAAGCAAGACCCTTTTCTCTCAAAAAGTCAACTGCTGCTTCCATATCACCGTTAGCTTCGGTAAGTGCCTTCTTGCAGTCCATCATACCGCAACCGGTTTTTTCTCTTAAGAGCTGAACATCTTTAGCAGTAAATGCCATTGTTTTTTCCTCCCTATAAAGCAAATAATTATTCAGCAGCCTCTTCAACGGCTTCTTCTGTAGCCTCGGGCTCTTCCTCCTGAGCTGCCGTTCCCATCTCGCTGCCCTGTCTGCCTTCTATAACCGCAGCAGCAATAGTTTCTGCGATAAGCTTAACTGCACGAATAGCATCGTCATTGCCGGGAATAACGGCATCGATTTCATCCGGATCGCAGTTGGTGTCGACAATAGCAATAATCGGAATACCGAGCTTTTTAGCCTCTGCAACTGCTATTCTTTCCTTGCGGGGATCTACAATGAAAAGTGCTCCGGGAGCCTTCTTCATATCCTGTATACCGCCAATAAACTTTTCAAGCTTTTCAATCTCAAGCTCAAGCTTAACAACTTCCTTTTTGGGAAGAAGATCGAAGGTGCCGTCTTCACGCATAGCACGAAGCTGATTTAAACGGGTTATTCTTGTACGAATAGTTGTAAAATTGGTGAGCATACCGCCAAGCCATCTTGCATTAACATAGGGCATACCGCAATGCTCTGCTTCTTCTTTAACAGACTCCTGAGCCTGCTTCTTTGTTCCTACAAAAAGGATATCCTGACCGTTTGCTGCGATATCACGAGCAAAAAGATATGCTTCGTTAAGCTTCTTCACGGTCTTCTGAAGATCGATAATATAAATACCGTTTCTTTCCGTAAAGATGTACTGAGCCATCTTAGGATTCCAGCGCCTTGTCTGATGTCCGAAATGAACACCGGCCTCGAGCAGCTGCTTCATTGATACTACTGCCATAATTTTTTCCTCCCGGGTTAATCCCTCCATCCCGCCTATAGCTACGGCCATTGCCCCAAAACACAAGCAACACCCAACCTGCATTAAAACGGAATGTGTGTAATATTTTGCCGTCGCATACGACGACTGATAAATTATATCACAACAGTTTCCCAATTGCAAGCTTTTTTTACAAAAAACAATACAAAAAGAGTAAAAAAGCTTTTATCGAGATTTTTTGGCTTGACACGATACTGATAAAAAAGTATAATCTATAAAAATATCTTATTATAAAGGATGTAGCATTATGGCATTTTACTTCAACGAAACCTCGCACACATTTAACGAGTATCTGCTTGTACCGGGATATTCTTCCTCGGAATGTGTTCCGTCAAATGTAACGCTCAAGACTCCACTTGTTAAATTTAAAAAGGGTGAAGAACCCTCTATTTCTATGAACATTCCTCTTACCTCTGCCATAATGCAATCGGTATCTGGTGATCGTCTTGCAGTTGCGCTTGCAAGGGAGGGCGGTGTTTCGTTTATATACGGCTCACAATCAATTGAGGAAGAGGCCGCCATGGTCGCAAAGGCAAAATCCTATAAAGCGGGCTTTGTAATAAGCGATTCTAACATACTTCCAAATGCAACTCTTGCCGATGTTTTAAGGCTCAAGCGAGAAAAGGGACATTCCACCATAGCTGTAACCGATGACGGCACCGAAAAGGGAAAGCTTCTCGGAATAGTAACAAGCCGTGATTACAGAGTAAGCCGTATGTCAGAGGATACAAGGGTAAGCGATTTTATGACACCTCTTTCAAGCCTTGTTGTGGGTGAGGAAGGAACAACACTTAAGCAGGCTAACGATATCATATGGGATCATAAGCTCAACTCTCTCCCGATAGTTGACAGTAATGGTTGCCTTAAGTATTTTGTTTTCAGAAAAGATTATGATGCTCATAAGGAAAATCCCAACGAGCTTCTCGACTCACAGAAAAGATATGTTGTCGGAGCAGGTATAAATACCCGTGATTATGAAGAAAGAGTCCCTGCCCTGCTCGCAGCCGGTGCAGATGTTCTTTGCATTGATTCGTCTGAGGGCTTCAGCGAATGGCAATCGAGAACTATTGCCTTTATCAGAGGCAGATACGGTAACAGCGTTAAGGTGGGCGCAGGAAATGTTGTAGACAAGGAAGGCTTTTTATTCCTTGCAAGGGCCGGTGCCGATTTTGTTAAGGTGGGTATAGGCGGCGGTTCTATCTGCATAACCAGAGAAACAAAGGGCATAGGCAGAGGTCAGGCAACTTCTCTTATAGAGGTATGCGCTGCAAGAGACGAATATTTCAAGGAAACGGGAGAGTATATACCCGTATGCTCCGACGGAGGAATAGTTCACGACCATCATATGACCCTTGCTTTAGCAATGGGTGCTGACTTTATGATGCTCGGCAGATATTTTGCAAGATTTGACGAAAGTCCGACAAACAAGGTTATGCTAAACGGCAACTACTACAAGGAATATTGGGGTGAGGGCTCAAACAGAGCAAGAAACTGGCAGCGCTACGACCTCGGCGGCGACAAAAAGCTTTCATTTGAAGAGGGA